>JAIXPR010000129.1 GCA_027486155.1 Pseudomonadota bacterium
CGGGGTTGTAGTCGGGATTGAGGTGTATAATACAGGTGGCGATCCTTCCCAGGCCGCACAGGGGATGCAGCAGCTCCTCGATAAAGGGGTCAGAGTTTTCGTTGGTCCCTCTTCAAGCAGTGAAGCTCAGGCCGTTTTGCCCCTCGCAAACGCGGCCGGTGCGCTTGTGGTGAGTGAATCGAGCACCGCCCAATCTCTCGCCATCCCTGGCGACGCGTTGTATCGAATGTGCCCAACAAGTTTGGTTGAGTCTCAGGCGAGCTCTGATCTTATCAAGGTCCAGGGACAGCGGGCTATCGTCACCGTGAATCGCGCGGATATTGGAAATACAGAGCTGGTTACCGCGCTCCGTTCCTACCTCGCTCGTTCTGGTGTGGCTCTTCAGCCACCGATCGTATACGCGACTGATCACGGAACTGATTTTCGCGATATCGCCCAGGCGGTGGGAGATGCCGTAACGGCCGCAGGTGGAGGCGTGAACGGTGTTGGGGTCTACGTGGCTGGCTTTGACGAGGTGGCCGATCTTCTCGCTGATGCCAACGGCGTTCCCGCGCTCCAAGGGGTGGCTTTTTTCGGAGGGGATGGTGTTAGTCAGAACTCTGCCATGGTCACCTCCGCTGGACCCGCGTTCTTTGCCGCTGCCGCCGAGGGTATCCCCAGTCCTAGTCTTGGGATCCCCGCTGCCAAGCAAGGCGAGGCACAGCAGATTATGATGAGCAGCACCGGGCAATCGACCCCCGATGGATTCGCCCTCGCCGCATACGACGCTGTGATGATTATGACGAACGCGTTCATCGCGGATCCTACTTTTGGGTCCGGGGGAACTAAGGATCGCTCTTTGTTTGTCCAGAATGCTGATGGCTATTCAGGGGTGACCGGAACGATTGAGTTGAATGCGGACGGTGACAGAGCCTCCGCTGAATACGATTTCTGGGCTGTGTGCTACGTCAGTGGGCTTCATAATTGGTACAACGTAGGAACATGGACACCCGTTGCTCCCTCCTCGACAAGGGGTTCCGTCGCCTATAGGGGTTGCCCTGTGAGCTGAGCGGCCGATTCGAAGTCGTATGCAGCATACGTGCCCCGAGTTATTTTGCGTCATCGGGCTAGTCTCGTTGAAAGAACGCGCGTACCCTACGTTATTGCTTCGGCTCAAATGTAAGGTTTGCTAAGAATCCGTGGTCGTCGGTTATTCCGTCCTGGGCGTCGTCGATCTTTAGTTTTAAGGTTGAGACCCGCGAGATGTCGATGTCGAACGGTCTCACAGGCTCTCCTGCTTTAACCACGGGGCTCTGCCAGAGAACCTTACCATCGCCTTCGACGATAAAGCGGACGCTGGCTTTCGATCCGATTTGATAGTCGGGGAGGCCGCCGACCCCTCGGACGCGAGAGAACTTTTCCGATACGGAATAGGTAAGCTCCGCGTCGCTGTGTAGGCCAAACGATTCAGGATAAGTGATTCCGCCAACCACGATGGTTTTACCCGTTACGCTTAATCCGAGGCGTGATTGTCCCCATCCTTGTTTCAACTCGGTTGGCCTCACACCGCTCACGGCGAATCGTGGCCTATATAGTTGCTGTTGTCCGCCGGAGGCGATCCGGTTGGTACGGGGGCATCCAACGCATTTGAGATCCCACATCGGCAGAAGCGCTCGCGATCTAAGTTCGTGGTCGGAGAGAGGATTATAGTAGGTCAGCGGGGAATACCAGAAAAAGGTAAGTCCGGTAAGTCCGATGCAGAGGAACGCGAATCCCGTCCTTCCTCGCCCTGTGATCGTGATGGGGCCAATCCGTTCAACCTCTCGAAACGCGACCGAGCTTACTAGGAACGCGACGATTAGAGGGATGAGGTAGTGATAGAGATAGAGGACTCGAGTTACTTCGCTCATCGCCGCTAAATAGCCGAGGTATAACGTGACGAAGAGGGCGATAGTTCCCAGGCGCTTCACCTTCACGGTATCTGGAAAGAAGAGGCGAGACGCTAGCAGGGCTAGCGAAATCGCAACCGCAATCAACGCGAGAAGCCATCCAACGGGATTAGGAACGAGATACAGGTATCTCGCCTTGTTGTCGTCAGCCGTCTCCCACCTATATTGAATGGCTCGAGCTCCGAACGGCCACATAAACACCGCGCTTCCGTTCTCGCCCGTCTTGCATAAGTCGAGGGCTGAAACTCCCTTCTCATAATGGGCGAAGTAGTCTACGGCGCTATATCTCATCAACGTGATGAGATCGCGTGGCGTGACGTTTCCACCCTTGTCGATGATGGAGCGGATGTTTTGATCGGTGGTGTAGTAGCCATCCTCCTTTAGTTTGGGATTGCGATCTTTGGCGATAGAAAAGTGCACGTACCACACCGCCATGTAGACCACGCTGAGGGAGCCGAGCGCGGTCGCAAGGAGTCGGGTGCGTGTCATGAACGTCGTCGGGAAGGTGAAGAATAAGGGAAGTAAAAGGGTGAATGCCAGCGAGTTAACCTTGGTTGCTACAGCGGCTCCCAGAGCGATACCAAGTAAAGCGGCTACGCCGAGGCGGTATCGTGGCGACACGGCATCTCTGAGAAGCGCGAAGAAGGCGAGAAGAGCGGTGACGATGAAGAAGATCTGAGGCCCCTCAAGCATCGCCGCTCGAGAGTGCACGATGATGGCGTTATCGAAGGTATAGAGGGCGGCCGTTAGGAGCGCGAGTGGAAGATGCCCGCTCGCGAGCCAGGCGGTAAGAAAAAGAAGAGGGGCGGCGAGCCAGGCGAGCAGGGTAGGAATGAGCCGATAGCCCGTGAACGAAAAGCCCTCGGGAAGCATCGACCCGTTACCGTGATCGGTATCACGAAATTGATCTCGTCGCTCATTCGGCGCGACGGCGTACTCCCCCAGGGCGATAAGCAGCTTTCCAAGGGGCGGATGTGGCTCCATGAAGAAGTGTCCGTTCAGGTAATGCTGCGCCGCGGCGATGTGGAAATTTTCATCCCAGAAGAGGGCATTGGGTCTATCGTATCCAGCGACGTAGGTCCAATAGCTCACGACGGTAACAAGGACCGCGCATAACGTTAACCGGAGGCGTCTCCATATATCGTGGTAAGGGAAGGACATGCCCGAAAAGGTATCAGATGAATTCCTTTTTCAGTAGTGGAAATGCTCGCTGTTCAGAGGATGGGCGCAGGCGCAAAGGGTGCGCCTGCTTCATAGCGCTCGGAGGTGTCGCTCGACGACGTTTTGCCTTGGAGTGGACGAGAGTCCTCACGTCGACGGTCGTCGGTGTTGTTAGATATATTTCAACGCACGGCTTAGAGCTGTATCGGCCCAGGCCCCTAGTTCATCGCTACGACGCGAGTCTCACGTCTTGATTAGCGGGATATTTTGCGCGGCTTCTGAGAGGTAGCTCGTCAGGGGACTCAAATCCCACATACTCATTGAGCTGGACCTTAATCTTCTTCCACTGATAATCGAAGAGGCACATGCGCTCAGCGTCGACATACTTACCGTTTAAGAAGAACTCTTTCTTAAGACGGCCCTCTTTCTTGAAGCCCGCGAATTGATAGACCTTCCGGCCAGGCTCGTTGTGAGCGAGAAGAACCAGGTACATCTTGAAGAGATTAAGAACATCGAAACCGTACTTTACCCCCAAGATGAATCCCTGCTTTCCGTAACCTCTTCCCTGGAAACGCTCGTCGATAATGATATCGATCTCGCACTTCCGGTTGATCTCGTCGATCTCGACGAGGCTCAGAACCCCAACGCTGTTCCCTGTCGCCACCTCCTCAAGCACGAACCGTCTCTCGGTGGAGTTATGAACGTGCTTCTCGTAGAGGTCCTCGAGCTCGCGGACGGTTTCGAACGGCTCCTCGAAGAAGTAGTTCATCGTCTTGTAGTTATTATGGAGCTTGTGCAGGAAAAGGAGGTCTGCCTTTTCGAGCGCTCGTAGTTGGAGGGTGCGTCCTTTAATCATATCGTCTCGGTGTCATTGGAAATCTTTATTCTCACGCCGCGCTATGTGCGGAGTGAGATGGCCAGCACTATACCCTAAAAGAGGTTCTTTTGGGCGGGACCGTACCGCTTAATTTGGTAACTAGTTGAAAATAGTGGGTATAAAATTTCTCGTGGCGGTTCTATCTCCAGTCAATCCCGGTCGCCGGCCCCGTGGTTGCGTAGCGGTTTGAATGCGGTGCAAAGTTATAGCCGAGGGAGCCCCGCTTGCGTTTTATGTTTAGTGGCGTCCCTCAAGGAGAGTATCGCCATGTTGCCCCCAGCTATGATACCGGCCGCTAGCCGTTCGGTCCCCGTTTCTACTCTGTCGCTTCCCGCCCTTCCATTCGGGCTCTCCCGGTATGAGATGAACTTTAATGATGAGGCTGCCGACTTTGACCGGAAGCACCTCAGCAACGCATGGGCGCTTGGAAGGATTGAACATGAACGGAGTCCCTTCCTCGAGCCAGTCGTCGCGCAAAAGATGGTTGATCTCTATCACGACCGGCGGGGAATCTCATGGAGTCATGGTGGCTACCTTGAGGATCGCACTGAACTATGGCGCGGGGGTTATCTTAAAGAGCCGGTCATTCACGGCGGAATCGATGTTACTCTTCCTGCCGGAACGGTGGTGCGTTGCATGCGTGACGGCACGGTAGTGTGGGTTGATGATGACAAGAATCCTGATGGTGGGTGGGGGCCCTACATGGTAGCTCGAACGAAAAATGACGCCGGAGCGATCGAATACGTGCTGTACGGACATCTAGGAAATATGTTTGTGCAGGTGGGAGACGAGGTGAGTCGAGGCGGTGTAATCGCGGACATCGGATCTCCACCGCACAACGGTGGTTGGTGGAGTCACCTTCATCTTCAGTGTATTGCTCGAGAATACTACGAGTGGTGTTGCGATAACGATATTAACAAGACCCTTGATGGGTATTTCCCTTGCTCGCAGCTTGATCTGTTTCGGGTGCGATTCCCAGATCCCTCGGCGCTTCTTTGGGATGCAACCGCCGACGTGGCGAGCGTTTCTGGTCGGAGCGGCCTCAGTATGCCCTAGTAGTGGTTATTCTGCGTGCCGAAAACCCTTGTCAGAGGCCATGTTTGTCTCAATCTTGCGTGGTTTGTGCGCCCAGGGGGGCTAGAGTTACAGAGCCGGTAACGTAGGGGGATCTCCCGTATGACTGTTTTTCATGGGGCGGCTGATTTTTCTGAGCAGGCCTTGGGTCTGTGTCTTTTCAAGAGCCGTCAAAAGAGTGTATCCTTGTCGGTCTTCCCTCGGCGACAGCCGAGTTTTTAGGTGAGTTTTATTTCATGTACACGAGGTGTGTGTATGGCGCTAGGCCCTGAACAGCGTATGGAACCCGGAGAGCGGGGTGAGCTGATAATCCCTCAGATTGACAAAGATTCTTCGCAGCTTTGCCCTGATAGTATCCGGAAGCAACATGCCCCCGCTCTTGATATTCTGAGCTTCGAGCAGTCGTCAGGCGCGGATGCTTGGCATCAGAGCCTTGTATATCCAGCATAACGTCGTTGAAGCATCCCACGGGCGGGTCAGGCGCGTTCGGGCGAGGTTCTTACTTTGCGCCCGATAAGGCGGTCCTCGCTCTTCTAAGAGCGCAGCCCCCGATCGGTAGTACAGCCCGTGCCGTGTGTTGTTGAGTATACGATGTCAATCAGCACTATCACGCATGGACATTCATCAGACGAACTCACTTCGCCTGGGTTCGACCGTTCTTTAGCGCGACTCTCTGATAGTCGGGAGCTGCGGGCTTTTTATCAGGACGCGCTTGATCAGGCGCAACGATTCAGATCCCTCTATAAGGATCAAACTGGGAATGAGCCCCGGGGCGATCTACTCATGACGTTAGACCATGAGCGACTGATAGACGCTTGGCTCGAAAGTTCGGAGGGGCGCGCAAAAAGTGAGGCTATCGCTGAC
>JAIXPR010000261.1 GCA_027486155.1 Pseudomonadota bacterium
CACGTGGAAAAATCCTCCATGTATCTCAGTGGATACACGTCCGGTTTTTCCCCGCACTGAAAATCGAATATCAATCCAACCTCCACTTTCTCGCTACGGGTAGGTTTTGCCTCGCTTCCTCAATCAGCAAAGGCGCACACAATGGCTATTCCGAGCGATATATCGGGCTCAACCAAAGCCCATAAGAGAATCCGACTTAAAAAGCAGGATGACGCGACCGCGCGGAAGATCGCCGAGCAGATGAACCTCAACCCGGTCATAGGCCGCATTCTCGCCGCTCGAGGGTTTCAGGCCAACGAGGATCTCAAGCATTTCATATCACCGACCCTTAAAGAGGGGCTCCCAGACCCGTCAAAGCTCAAGAATCTCCCGGAGGCTTGCAAGCTGATCCATGAGGTCCACAAGGCGGGGCAGGGAATCGCCATCTGTTGTGACTTCGACGTCGATGGCCTCTCAGGCGGTTCGATCGTTCACGATTTCTTTAACAACGCCAAGGTCGCCTCGCGCGTATTCGTGCCCGATCGATTCGTTGATGGGTACGGTCTTAACGAAAAGGTTGTGCGTGAGATCGCGAAGGATGGATACGGGCTCCTTCTGACTATCGACTTCGGAACCACGAACGCCAAAGAGCTCTCCGTCGCGAGAGAACTTGGTTTAAAAACCATCGTGGTTGACCACCATCACATGAGCACGGACGCTCCACCAGTTGATGTGTTCATCAACCCTCACCAAAGTGGATGTGGCTTCGCCTCGGCGACCGCGTGCGCGGCGGGCCTCGCGTGGTATCTCGTACTCGGTTTGCGGCGTGAGTTCGGTCTCGATGGCATCGACCCACGTCACTCACTGGATCTTGCCTGTCTTGGCACCATTTGCGACATGGTGCCCCTCATCGGCATGAATCGAGTTATCGCTAAACGAGGATTGGAGCGCCTCACCGATACACATCGCGCTGGATTGAAAGCTCTTCGAAATGTGATCGGCATTCGCGGTGCCGTTGGATGCACGGATGTCTCGTTCGGTATCGGCCCACGACTCAACGCCGCTGGCCGTCTCGTTCACGGCGAGCTTGTGGTTGAACTCCTTACCACCAACGATTCAAATAAAGCAGAGAAGCTCGCGCGGCAGTTGAACGATCTTAACGTGCAGCGCCAAGACATTGAGGGAGCCGTAAAGGCTGAGGCTATCACTCAGATTGAGAAAGACACAGAGCACCGCTGGGGGCTCGTCGCGTGGAATCAGGAGTTTCATACAGGCGTCATTGGCATCGTCGCCCAACGTCTCGTTGAGCACTTCTATCGACCAGCGGCGGTCATGGGCATGGATGTGCCAGGTGTATTCAAGGGCTCCGTTCGAGGTATCAAGGGTTTCAGCGTCGTGGACGCGCTCGCGGCGTGTGGCAAGTATCTCATCAAGTATGGCGGTCACACCGGTGCCGGTGGTTTTTCCGTAAAGGAACAGGATCTTCTAATCTTTAAAGAAGCATTCAACGCGGAGTGTGAGCGACGCCTCAAAGAGATCGAGACGGTGCCGTTTGTTGACGCTGATACCGAGGCGGAGCTCTCAGAGATAACGATTCCTCTGGTCTCTGAACTCAAGAATTTAGCCCCCTTCGGCGTGGGAAATCCGAATCCACATGTGCTCGTTCGAAACCTCCGGGTCGTTGAGGTTCGCGACATTAAGGGCGCTCACTTAAAGACCGTCCTGAGTGATGGCAAGCGATTTATCTCTGGTGTCATGTGGCGGCAGACCTCACATCCGGCGCTCAGACCGAACTCCTACGTTGATATCGTATTCCGTCCTGAGGTGAGCACCTATCAGGGAACAACGGAGCTTCAGGCTAACCTGCAGGCGATTGAGGCCTCATCAGGTCAAGCGGCGTAATCAGAAGTTCGACGGAGCGGAGCGATTGTACCTCGTCCAGTTGTGTCGCTCCCCAAGGGGGCTGCCAATGTCAGCTATGCATTTCCATCAGCGACCCCTTTTTGTATCCGGAGTCGAACTATGAGCAAGAGGATGAGATACACCCACGGCAAAACAAAGAAGGCGTCAACTGAGCGCGCCGTGACCGCGATAGAGATGAGGAGGAGGATTTGCGGCGAGATCGCGGCAAAAAGGATGATGCCTCTAGAGCGTACGTCGTTGCGGCTGAGCGCCAGCGCGCACATTGAAAGGGGACAGAGAACGAGAACCGCTTGATCGTAGATCCACCCATAGCTGGAGGTGGCAAGCGAGAGGCACAAAAGGGGAGGAAGGATCGTGGGCCACTCAATCACGGGGCGTCGAATACAGAAATAAAGAAAGGTCGCGATAAATGTGGCGCCCGGTATGACCACGAGGGGCCAGGAGGGATTGAGGCCACTAGTCTCCTGAACCAAAAGCCTGACAGCGGTTACGGTAGTGTTCGTCTTCCAATGTTGAAAATGGGTAAGGTGATCATCGCTGGAAGCGCCTGTTATTGCATCGAACCACCACACTAACGAGGAGGGCTCCAGAGCGAGCGTTGCACTTAGAAGCAAGGCGAAGCCTCCAGCTCCCCCCAACAAGAAACGATTCCTCTCGTTCGGTGACAGCCTTGTCAGCCATAAGAAGCAGGGCGCGACACACAGAAAGAAAAGATGAGGTTTAACGGAAAGGGGCAGAAGAGATAATCCGGCGTACCCGTAGGCCTTGTTATTCACCGCGAGGAGGAACGCGGTCACTGACAAGGCAAACAGAATCCCTAGTTGGCCGTATTGAATGGAATACAACGAGGGAAGAAAAATCAGTGTGGCCGAGGCGGTCCAGATGAGCCCCGGTTCATCCATCTTGAGGGCTCGTGGAGCTTTAGTCGCTATGAAAAAGAGAGCTGATACCTGAAAAAGACACCATGCGGTCGCGGCGACCGTAAAGGGAAGAGCTAGAAAAGGAGCGAGAAGGGTGAAGGTCCAAGGTGGATTCCAAGAATATATTAACCCTGAAGGATTCGCTCGTAGAGCCTCTTCAGTCTGATGGAGCAGAGTGGGGTCGTATGGATTTTGGCCATGAGTCATCAGCTGCCAAGCTGACCAGTATTGGATGAAATCGATAGTGCCAAATGAGTCGCTTTGGAGAGGGAATATACAGAGCGTGATGGCAAGAGCTCCAACGATAACCGCGTAGACTTTCCATGGCGAAGTGTCGCCGCGCTCCGAAGTTTTCATGAGGGAATCCATCCTTCAACCAGGATAGCGATGAAGCTTACATTTGCAAATTAGTAAAAGGGAATCGCTGTTTAGGCGACGGAGGAATCCGATACAACCACTCGTATCTTGTCCTCAAGTCTATTCACGACATCCGCCATATTACCCGCCGCCCGTTGAATCGCGGAGAGCGCCTCTTCCGCCATAGGAGATATGCCCTGGCTTGAATGCGCGACGAACGCCATCGCAACAATCTCTTGCAGCGGATTATTGAGGTCGTTTCTAATATTCGCTCCGAGCTCCGAGATCCGGGATTGAATGACCTGCCTCTCTTCCCCCTGTCGTGTCGACACTCGACGAAGCTCAACGAATCGGTAGCCGGGGTGAGAGCCCAGCTCGGCGCGAGTTGAATGAAGGTCACTTATAACAACGAGCTCCGGTGGCGGAGACATCAACTCAATAAACTGGTGAAGTGTCGTCAGGGCGCCATCTGGAAGAATAGCGCTGGAGAGAATGAGGTTAATGTGACGTCTCTTTAATATCCAAAGGGCGAGACTCAGCGTGGGCGCAAACAGGATGGTTGAACCAGGGAGCGTTCGGGAGAGCTCAAGGGTTATTTCGTGCGCCATGCTCTGGCTCGCGTTGATAACGAGCACCGTGCATGCCTCCGGAGCCACAACCTGTGTATGCGCTGGAATGAGGGGCTTTAAACTGGGTTGAGGAGCGTGCTGTTGATAGGTTTGCTCTGGTCGGGAAGGATGCGAGGCTGTCGAGGGCTTCTCGGGTTGGGCTTGTTGAGCCATGAGAGCCGCATAGCCAGTCGGTCTTTGCGCGGGCTGCGGTGTGGGCACGTAGATCTGCTCGTTACGACCAGGGGTAATGGCCTGGAGCGTCGAGTGCTCCACAACCTCTTTTAAAACCTTTGTGTCGTCCATCGTCACCGTGCGGCGGTTCAGACGGGGTTCAAACGTACCACTGGACATACCTACTCCTAACGTATTGGTTAGGATGACCCTCGGTGGGGGATAGGTGCGGGGCGATCAGGAGATTTTATGATTGGTATTAAACCCTGTTTGGGGTGGTGTGCGAGTGCAGGGGCAATTCTGGGGGGCGCACTTTTAGATACACTGGCACCACATGAATGCTCCCGTACACGTTGACGTCGACGCAGAACGTCGGACGTCAACGTAGGACGTACAACGTGGACGTCTAGGCGCACCAGATATCCTCAGTTAGAGCGCTTTCGCCGCCGCTGCTTCGTACGTTTACGCTTTCGATGGAGGCTCTTCGGGCGTTGAAGGATGCTCGGTGTAACGAGCTCCTCGTCCTTTCCTTGAAGTTCAAGATTACTGATCAACGCGGCCGGCGAGATCGTCGTGATGGGGAGTAATCCCGACTCGGCGCCACAGAAGCCGTTGTCGACTACCGGAGTGTCCCCCATCGCGATGATGTTATTGAGGGACTGGAGAGGAGTTCCCACAAAGTTAATGCCGCGGACGGGCACCTCTCGACCGTTTGGATAAATCAATGTCGCGTATGATATATCACCAGAGAACGCTTGAAAGTCGTAGTTCGTGGTGTCGGTCTCGCCGCCGGAGGTTTCGTACACAATCAGCCCGAACGGCTTCTTTTGACGTTTGACCTCTTGAATAAGCCGACTCTTAAGTCGGTCGATTGGAAGTCCGTTCTTGCCCTCAACGATAGTGACCGCCATCCGACTGATCGGGCGTTGCGTGAATTTCGTTCGAGCGTGACCGTTCGATTGGTATCTCCCTTTAACGATAGCGGAGCGGGTTGTGAGGTAATTTTTTAAAACTCCATCCTCGATCAGCACGGTATCCGCGGCCTTCACCCCTTCATCATCGTAGGAGTAGGAGCCGATACACTTCTGACCATTGAACTCCTTCAAGTTCGGATTATCCCGCACGGTGATCGGTACCTTGAGGATCTGTTTTCCCTCCTGTCCCTTGAAGGTCTGACCCTCTCCACTGGAGAGCAATCTACTTCCCTCCAGTCGATGCCCGACGGCCTCATGGAAAAGGAGCCCCGCAGGCCCAGGATGGAGCAGCACTGGTCCCGAGAAGGCGTGAATCTTCTTGGCCCGCGCCATACGCATCAGCTTTTCATACTTCTCAAGAGCGAGTCGCTTAAAGGTAGCGAGGTCTGGCAGCTCCTTGAGAGAGCCGCAGTTGATGACGAGCTCCTGTTCGAGCCGGGAGCCCTCTTTGGTCAGCTTATGGAAGTTAGCGGAGAGGGAATAAACTTGAGCGTTCTGCGCTATGACGCTGCCCTCGGTATTCACGAGGATCCGGGTCTCCTGCGACGCGTCAAACTCCACCCAACTTCCCGAGAGACGAGGGAGAGTGGACATCCAGAGTGAAGCCTTTTTGCAGAATTTATTCCACGCCTCTTGGTCGACCGACTCCATCCGCGCGAGGTGACGATACGATGCTCTCTTTGCCTTCGTGAAGGATGGGAGTCCGTTGTTGGGATCGCGCGTCGAGATCCGACTCGCCTCTTTGGTGTTGTATTCAGTAAGAGCTTCTCTGAACTTGCTCTCAAGAAGCTTCCACAAAGTGATGCGCAACCCATCGAAATTGTTGTCATCAATCGGAACGCTTGCGTGGGAGAGCGACTCCAGATCCTCGTCCATCTCTCGCAGCCCTCCGTCGAGGACTTGATCGTAGTCATACGAACCAACTCGAAGGTCGCAGTTCACATTGCGCGAGCGATCTGTCTGAGAGCGGCAGGTCGACCCACTGCTCGCCCACGTGTTGAACCAGTGAACATCCTTCAACAAAAACGCGCAGTAGTAGGGGTGTGTAAAACCACGCACCCTCATTTTCAGCGCGCGACGAGCGTCCTTTTTGAGAATGGGAATCAGCTGCTCAACTGTTCGTGGTGAAAGCATACGTATAGATTACGGCACTCTGGTGCTTTCCACCAAATGCCAAGGGTTAGCATTTAATTCAATCATATTAATCGGTTAAATGAAGAAAAAGGTGCTTAGAGGCACAAAAAAAATGTAAATTTTTTGCCCTTTTTTATGGCCGTTTTGAGGGTGTTTGGGGCCCCATCTGACAGGAGTTTTCCACAGTTTTTCCACAAACAGGAACTTAGGAGAGCCTGACCCTTTCGCATCCGCGTAACGGGACTTGCATGATGGCTATATGCAACGCCCGGGGTCAGGGTTCCTTTGAAACCGCCTCTGCTCCGGAGAGTCCGTACTCCTTGAGCTTATAGAGCAGCGCTCGGTGGCTGATCTCAAGAATCTTGGCCGCATGGGTTCTATTGCCCCCAGTTTTAGCGAGCGCTCGCTGAATGAGGTCGATCTCAAGTGCAGAGGTCTGCTGCTTAATGGAGAGATTGTCGTCCTGAGCGTTAGTGTCGGTCGATGCGCGTTGCTGGCGTTTCGTATGTGCGCGAGTCACCTGCTCCGGCAGCGATTCAAGCCCGATCACATCCTCTTGCGAAAGGACCAGAGCTCGCTCGATGCAGTTCTCCAGCTCCCGCGCGTTCCCTCGCCATTCGTACTCAAGCAAGACCTTCATCACGTCGGCCCCGACCCTCTTGCCCGGAATTCCGAGACGTTTGGAGTGCTTCTTGAGAAAGTGCTCTATGAGGAGCGAGATATCCTCGACACGCTCTCGAAGTGGCGGAAGATGGACCGACACGACATTGAGGCGATAGAGAAGGTCCTCTCGGAATCGTCCCGCCTGTGCGTCGTTCTCCAAATTACGCAGCGTCGCCGATATGAGGCGAACATCGATCGGAATGCTCTGCTCATCTCCAACCCGACGGATCGTCTGCTCCTGGAGCGCTCTGAGAAGTTTAACCTGAAGATGCAGTGGAAGCTCACCAACCTCGTCGAGGAAGAGCGTGCCACCACTCGCTTCCTCAAAGAGTCCCTTCTTGTCCCTGCTCGCGTCGGTAAATGCCCCCTTCCTGTGTCCGAAGAGCTCTGACTCCATCAAGTTTTCCGGAATCGCGCCGCAGTTGATGGCGATGAAGGACTTCCCCTTACGTGGTGAGCTCTCATGAATGGCTCGAGCGAGAAGCTCTTTGCCCGTGCCCGATTCACCGGTGATCATCACGGTTGTGTTGAAAGGCGAGAGACGTTTTATAGTCTCAAAAACGTTTTTGAAGCTCTCACTTTGCGCGACGATGTTCTTAAAGGAGTACCTCTCTGAGAGGCTTGCTTTGAGCGCCTCATTCTCACGCTTCAATCGCTCAAAATCCTCAAACTTACGAAGCGTGAAAATAAGGTCGTCTGGGTTTATCGGTTTTGAGATGTAGTCAAACGCTCCACCGCGCGCCGCTTGTGTCGCGATGTCCGCGTTTCCATACGCGGTCATGAGAATAACCGGAACCGCGGAAGCCTTATGCTTGAGAACATCGAGTCCTGAGGCACCTGGCAATCGTAGATCGCACAGCACAAGGTCGAAGGGCTCTCGCTGAATCGCGTGCAATCCCTCCTCGCCGGTGGCGGCGGTGTGGGTCGCGTAGCCGAGAGTCTCGAGAACCGTTTGTAGAGAGGTACGAACCTCTTGGTCATCGTCGATGACAAGGATGCGGAGCTGGAACGGGTCAGTTTTCGGCTCTGGTATCATATCTATCTCGTTATCCACCACGTAAGCGGTACCGTTCGGTCAATAAAATGAGCGATGAGCAGGTGCGCGTCGAAGATATACGCCGTCGCGGCAACAGCTAAATACGGCCCGAATGGGATATAACTGGCGAGCGAGCCGCGGCGCACGAGAAGGAGCGACATCCCGATAATCGACCCAAGAATGGAGCCAACAAAGATGGTGAACCACGCGCATTGCATCCCAAAGGTGGCTCCCAGTACGGCGAGGAGCTTCACATCTCCAAGTCCGAGACCCTCTCGCTTACGAATCTTAAAGTAGAGCCACCACACCGTGAGGAGCAGCCCCGGCCCCATCATGAGTCCATAGAGGGACTCCCAAGGGGAGGAGACGAAAGGGTAACCAATCACGCGACCGTCGTGCGCCGGGAGGTATCGATTAATCACTCCAATTACGAGGCCGATTGCGGTGGCCGGATAGGTGATCACATCGGGTATGATCATGTAGTCGAGGTCGATGAAGGTGATAACAATCAAGAGGCAGACGAAGCCGAACGCGACAACGCCAGTAACGGTTGGTCCAAATCGCAGAAAGATAAGAGCGCACAGCGCGCCGGTGACGAGTTCAATGAATAGGTAACGAAAGGGAACCCGCGCGCCACAGTGCCCGCAGCGACCCCGAAGGATGAGCCATGAGACGATCGGGATGGTGTGCCACCACGCCAGTTGTTGTTGGCAGCTCGGGCAGAATGAACGCGCCGGTCTCGTGAGGGAAAGGGTCCGTCCGAGCTCCTTAACCCCCTCGTGAATAGGCTCATACCTTCCCATAGGAATTCGGTAGGCGCAGACGCCGAGAAAGCTCCCGATAACTGAGCCAAAGATGAAGTAGAGGAGCGTGAGGTACGAGATCGTCAGCATAGATCGCCTTGTAGTGTTTGATTCCGCAATTAGGTAATACGGTGTAAAAAAATTGCATAGCGATGATTGCGGACGGGGCGTGGAACGGCGTGTGATTTTGCAGGTTGGGAGATCTGATGTGTTATGTGGTAGGGCCCGACTCCTGGCGGGCCGTATCGTGTAGCCTGATGATGAAAACGCAATGCCTCATGAACGGGGTGTATTGTTCGCCTGATAATGAAGCGTTGATACCTCCAGTTGTCATACGGCCCGCCAGGAGTCGGGCCCTACCGGATGGTGTGGGTGGGCGGGATCCTATTCCTCGGCTGCCGCGGCTTTCTTTTTCGCTGTAGCCCGTGGCTTCTTCGGCGCAGCCGCCTTCTTCTTAGGCTCCGCTTTAGGTTTAGCGGCGCGTTTCCGTCCCTTTGATGGGCCCTTCGCGGCTCGCGCGTCGAGAAGCTCGACAGCTTGTTCCATGGTGAGACTTTCCGGCTCAGCACCCTGAGGGAGTGAGGCGTTCACAGTTCCGTCCGTGACGTACGGACCGTATCTACCGCTCTTAATAGAAACCGCCTCGCCCGAACGAGGATGCTTGCCAACCTCTTTAAGGGTCTTTGGCTGGTTCGAAGCGCGGCCACGGGTACGAGGCTGCTTTAAGATATCAAGCGTTCGCTCAAGGGTCATGGTGAATGGCGATTCATCCGCCGGGATGGTTCTGCTCTCCGTTCCACACTTGATGTAGGGGCCGAAGCGACCGTTCTGGATCGTTATCTCGGTGTCGTTCTCGGGGTTCTTTCCTACCGTACGAGGAAGTGAGAGCAGCATGAGCGCTGTCTCCAGATTGACGGAATCGGGAGCCATCCCTGGAAGGAGTGAGGCCATCTTCGGCTTCTCGCCACCTTCAACCATATCTCCACGTTGCACGTATGGACCGAAGCGTCCCTTCTTAAGATAGATCGGTTCATTCGTGTCGGGGTCATTTCCGAGAGACGCTGGTCCCTTCGCCGCTTCAGCGAGGATCTCCTCAGCTTTCTGGGCGTTCAACTCGTCGAACGTGACTCCGTCCGGAATGCTCCCGCGTGTCTCGCCGTTTGAGAGGAACGGCCCCCATCGACCGATACGGATCTCAACTTTTCGACCTTGGGCGTCAACGCCGAGATCGATACCACAAACCTCGCGGGGGTCGATCGTCTCTTCCCCTTGGGTAACGAGGTCCTTCAATCCCTTCGCGACGCTGTCGTCACCGAAATAGAACGAGCGAAGCTTCGTAAGGTTATCCTTCTCGCCCCGAGATATCGCGTCGAGGTCATCCTCAAGATTCGCGGTGAACTCGTAATCAACGAGGTGTGAGAAGTAGTTCTCAAGGAGTGATGTCACACCGATAGCGAGGAAGCTTGGTACGAGCGCGGTTCCCTTCTTGAAAGCGTAGTCTCGAGAAAGCACAACATCCACAATCGTTGCCCATGTGCTTGGTCGACCGATACCGAGCTTCTCAAGCTCTTTGATCAACGTACCCTCGGTGTAGCGAGCTGGTGGTTGGGTTGTATGTTTAAGAACATCGTACCCCATCGCTGAAACCTTATCGCCCTGTTTGAGCGGTGGCAGGTTACGCTCCTGTTCAGCGAGATCGCCCTCGGGATCGTCGGAGCCCTCGACGTATGCACGGAGGAATCCGGCGAAGGATATAGTTTTTCCTGAGGCGCGGAAGGTGGCGTTCTCAACCTGAATGGTAACGCCTACTCGGGTCCCCTCAGCGTCCTTCATCTGACACGCGAGTGTTCGCTTCCAGATGAGTTCATAGAGACGGAACGCCTCAAGTCCGAGACGGTCTCTTACGGTAGCGGGAGAGGTAAACTCAGCGCCAGCGGGACGAATCGCTTCGTGAGCTTCCTGGGCGTTCTTAACCTTGGTCTTGTAGACACGAGGTGAGCTCGGAAGGAACTCCGCTCCGAACTCCTTGCCGATCAATGAGCGCGCGGCCGATATCGCCTCATCTGAGAGATTCGTCGAGTCGGTACGCATGTAGGTGATGAATCCGTTCTCGTAGAGGGTTTGAGCGACCGCCATGGTTCGCTTCGCGCCGAAGCCGAGTTTGCGGCTACCCTCCTGTTGGAGCGTGCTGGTTGTAAACGGAGCGTATGGGCGCTGGGTGAATGGTTTGCTCTCTACCTCGGTGATCTCAGGGGCTGCGGAGCCGAGCGCTTTCTCAAGTCGTTGAGCGGCTGCCTCATCGAGGAGGATGATAGAGTCCTTCTCATTGAGCTTGCCGGTCGTTTCATCGAAGTCCCGACCAGTTGCCACCCGCTTCCCATCTACGTGGGTAAGGAGTCCTTCGAACGGAAGGGTCTTATCGGAAGGAGCCTCGAAGAGAGCTTTAAGATCCCAATAATCCGCCGATTTGAATCGGGCGCGCTCTCGCTCTCGTTGCACGAGGAGGCGCATCGCGACGCTCTGTACCCGGCCGGCGCTTAAGCGCGGGACCATCTTCTTCCAGAGAAGGGGGCTTACGGAGTAGCCGTAGAGCCGGTCGATAATACGACGGGTCTCTTGAGCTCGGACAAGGTTCTGGTCGATCTCGCGAGCGTTGTTGAGGCTCTCCTCGATCGCTTTCTTGGTAATTTCGTGGAAAACCAGGCGCTTAACTGGGACCTTGGGGTCGAGAACCTCTAAAAGGTGCCAACTAATGGACTCTCCCTCTCTATCTTCATCGGTCGCGAGATAGACCATGGAGGCCTTCTTGACCGCGCGCTTCAGTTCGTTGACCCGCTTCTCTTTGTCGCTTGGAACTATATAGAGAGGAGAGAAGTCGCTATCGACGTTGATTCCGAGGCGTGACCACTTCTGTTTTTTGACATCGGCTGGGATCTCCGCCGCGTTGTTTGGTAGGTCTCGGACGTGACCATAGGAAGCTAACACCTCGAAATCCTTACCTAAGAACTTCTCGATGGTGCGAGCTTTGGTGGGTGATTCTACTATGACAAGTCGTGTCGACATCTTTAATCCGCAGCCATTGTTACAAAGGATATGCCCCTGAGCGCAACCCTTTGAGGCAATTTGTTACAAAAGGGGCGTTTTTGGGACGGTGTTTGATGTTTAGCCCCGTCCTTCAGGGCTTTGATGCCGAGTTCATTTGCGGTGCTCTCCTCATTAGTAAGGTATCGGCGAATTATCTTGTTCGTTGTCATAAAAGAAAAAGGCGAGATCCCCTTTGCGGAGGTCTCGCCTTCATCGGCAGCTCTCCTCCTGAGAGCGTTTAGTACTTCACAGAGCACCCGTACGGGTCGGTGCTGCTGATCTCCACTGGCTTATTAGCCAAGAGATTATCGACAGCCGCGACGACATAGTTCGTAGCTTTCGCGACGTCATCGGAATCGGTTGAGCTTTCGCTATCGATCGCTCCGGCGTAGGCGACCTTGCCGTCAGCCGAAATGACGAACATGTGCGGGGTTGTACGCGCACCGTACGATTTGCCGATCGCCCCACTCTCATCAAGGAGGAGCGCGGATGACTTCATGCCGAGATCGGTGCGTGTCGTCTCAGCCTGCGCAGCAGTGAGGTGTCCGCTCTTGCCAGGCGCGGATGAGTCGATGGTGAGCCATGCGACCCCCTTCGCTCCAAGCTCCTGCTGGAAACGTTGCATGTCCCCGTTTCGGTAAAATTTCTTAACGAAGGGGCAGCCGGGGTTGAACCACTCAAGCACGACCACCTTTCCTTTAAAGCTGCTGAGCGAGATCTCTTTGCCCGTAGAGTCCTTAACAGTGAATTGTGGCGCTTGAGATCCGACGACAGCTTGCGAAACCGCAGCGTGAGGAGCGGCCAGTACCGCGCCGAAGATGAGGAGGGATGAGAAGATACGCTTGGCGAGGTGAGGAATGGTGTTCATACCGGGTCTCCAAAAATGATTTCCTGTGGAGAGGCTACGATCTCCGCCTCGTAAACACCATAACCAAGCTCGCTAGAAGAGGGGCATATACAACCTGCCCCGCATAGAAGCCTGGTGACCTAAAGGGGATCATGTCGGCCAAAGGAGCGCTACAACCGCTCAAGCTCAGCGACCACCATGCCCGGGGTGAGGAGGTTCGGCAGGATGATCGCCGATTCCTGCTTCCCTTTGTTGATGATCACGTTAAGCGGCACGCCATTTCGACCGTACCGTCGGAGAGCCGCGGTGATGGAGGGGCTCTTTGTGGTCCAGTCACCCTTCATGAGAGCGACGTTCTTCCTCACGAGTAACGCTCGGACCTCGCTTGAGCCAAATACGAGGCGCTCATTCACCTGGCAGGTGATGCACCACTCTGCGGTGAAATCGAGGTAGACCGAGCGCCCTTGCGCCATGAGCGCCGCGAGACGAGCCTCTGAGTATGGCTCCCAGATCAATCCGAACTCGTCGGGCTCGGAGGTTGTTGATTCATTAGCGAGGCACGCTCGGGAGCGAGTGCCCTCGACCTCCTTCGATGAGGGCATCCCCGTTACGAGACCGGCGACCAACATCACCACCGCCACCACGCGCGCTGCGCGTTGAGCGCGTGGAGAGGGTAGGCGTCGAGCCTGGAGGATGAGCCAAAAACCAAATCCAACGGCGAGTAGACCCCAGAGGAGATCCGTAACGAGATCGAGCCCTGGTGGTTCAAGTCCCATCTGTCGCGCGAATACGCGCGAGAGCCACACCACCGAGGCGAAGAGAGGGAACGCCATGAGCTGCTTGAAGCCCTCCATCCACGCCCCTGGGCGTGGAAGACGTTGCAGAAGGTGCGGCTTAAAGGCGATCGCGAGATACGGAAGGCTCATGCCGATACCGAGCGCGGTGAAGATGGAGAGGTTCTCAACTGCTGAGAGTGTGAGTGTCGCCGCGAGTGCTGAGCCCATAAACGGCCCGGTGCACGGTGTCGCGACCGCGGTCGCGAGCGCGCCGTTAAAGAAGGAGCCGGCGTAGGTTGTCGATATCTTCGCTCGTCCCGCGATGCGCTGAATAGAGTTGCCGAGCGCGATGTCGCTGAGGAAGAGAAAGCCAAGTCCGAACAGGGTAAAGATCATCACCGCGACGAAGGCTGGTGATTGCAGTTGGAACCCCCAGCCAAGCTGCTCTCCGCCCGCACGGAGGGCGAGCAGGATCCCGGCGAAGACCCAGAATGAGATAACAACGCCAAGCGAGAAGGCGATACCGTGGGCTTTAATCTTTTTCGGCTCGTGCCCCGCTTGCTCGATGAAGCTCAGGATCTTTATCGAGAGGACAGGGAAGACGCACGGCATGATATTCAGCAGCAGACCGCCGAGAAGCGCGAAGAAGATCGCCGCAAAAAAACCGATATCTTTACCACCTTCGAAGGATGTCGCGTTTGTTGTCGCTTGAGCTGAGCGTTGAGCCTCGCTCGCCCGCCCCTCCTCGGGATTCGTGTCGACCTCGATCGCTTTTGGCTCTCCCTCCTCTGACCAACCTTGCGGTGAGTAGAGAACTCCGCGAAGGCGTCGGATTGCGTCGCGTCGATTCGGATCTCGCTTGAGGGAGATCCGAAGCGCGCCACTGTCTAAGGAGCTCTCCTGAGGAGCGGAGTTTGAGATCACACGAGGATCTTCAGGAAAGAAGGTGATCGTTGAGGGAAAAAATCGAGGCTCAAGAGGGATGAGCGCAACGATGATTCGGTCCTGTTGTTCCTCGACCGCTATCGAGACCCGTTGAAGAGGGGTTGGGATGTTCTTCTCAGCGAGCGCAAAGAGACGCTCATGCTCTGATGGAGCTGATGCCGTTTTTGAGATCGGTAAGGTGAGCTTGAGTTGAGCCTCCCCTGGAAGGCATTCATCTTTGCATACCAAGTATTGCAGCGAGACCGTTACGTCCGTGGTCGTCGCGCGCGGCGGTGGCGCTGAGAAGGTAGCGGGGAAGGAGAGGAGGACCTCGTCGTAGCCGTAGTTCACCAAGGGGCCAACCGCTATCTTCTTCGGATACGGCCACAAGGGAGCGTCTACCCCGACTCCGCCAGTAGACTCCCACGCGAAGCGGGGCGCGAGTCCGGAGTCTCCTGGGTTCTTCCAGTAGATGTGCCATCCCGGTTCAGGTTTGAAGTGAACACCGAGACGAAAGGAGGAGCCCGGTGTGAGCGCTTGCTGATCGGCGATCAACCTGATCTTGATGTGCGGGCCATCGCTCTCGCTCTTGTCTCCACACCCTGAGAGTGTGAGCAGTGATGAAGCGAGGCAGGTGAAAAAAACGATCGAGCGGAAGAAAGAAACCATGCTCGATGTTTAGCAGGAGCATGTCAGGAGAGAAACGATACTTGTGAGAACTAGTGAAACTTTAGGCGGCCTTCAAGCCCATGCGCTCGTCAACTACCATGGCCAAGAATGCATTCTTTACACTTGGTAAGTTTGTGCCGTTCGCCACATTTGTGCCCTCGAAAATGCCCGGTTTCTCAAGGAAAAGGGCTTTGATGATTTGGGCGCGAGGACCGAAGGAGTGAAACTCAAGCCCGAGTTGAAGCGCCGGGGCCGCAAGCTTCCCCAAGTCGAACGGCTCTTGTCGCTCCTCCTGCCTCTGGTTTGTGATGTGCTGGGTATGTGGGGTCATTCGCTTTTCGTTGTAAGGCTATGTAGTCGGCCCTAACTCTTCTGTGAACCTACCACGCCTACCGGCCGCGGCAAAGGCTTTTCTCACCTCCAAAATGAACCATAACATGATTGAAAACAGTCACTTGAATCCCTCTCCTGTGGCCCTATCTGATGGTAAGCCCCTGTTTGGGAATTGCCGCTACTGCCCGAGCGGTGGATACGCGTGGTTGTGACAGTTTTGTAACATATTGGAGTTCTTTGTTTTTTAAGACTCCTGGCCTCCTGAAATCCTCCTCTTTAAGGAAGCAAATCCGCACATCGGCTCATCGTAACCCTCATAGACGAGTAGCGCGGTCGCGGGGAGATATGCCCTTACACCGCTCGTGTGCTTATTAAACGGATGACGACAAACGGAATGAATCGACCACGGTTCTCAATTATCACGGTGTCCCTCAACCAGGGGGCGTGCCTCGAAGGCGCGATCGAATCCGTGCTCGCACAGCAGGACTGTGGCGAGATTGAGCATATTATCGTCGAAGGCGGTTCAACGGATAGCAGCGCAGCACTTCTCCAAAAATATCCCCACCTCACCATCGTCCGCACCGAGTTCGTCTCTCAATCACAGGCGCTCAATACGGGATTCACGGTAGCGACCGGTGAGATCGTTTCGTGGCTGCACCCGAGCGATAGATACGCGCGAGGTGCCTTCGCGAGCGTGGAGTCAGAGATTGAGCGCCATCCCGTGGTCATGGGCGCGTGCGGAATCTGCGATGATAGTGGTGTTGTCGTGTCTCGCATTGAGAATATCGAGCGGGGATGGTTCGACACTTTGAAATATTGGGTGGTGAACGCTATCCCGATGCAGCCGGCAGTATTTTTCTCTCGCTATCTGCTCGAGGAATTACAGATTGAACCGAGCGAGGTCTTCGATGAGGGGCTTCACTTCGCGATGGATTTTGATCTCTGGTTGCGCATTCAAGAAGCGCATCCGTTCTCGTTACGAATTCCCGAAATATTGGCGTATCGACCTCAACGCGAGGTTGTAGCGCGTGTCGCGGATGCGGCCACCCTTCAAATCGAGATGTCTCGAGTGTTTCGCCGTCACGCCTCCCGTCGAGTTCAACCGGAGCAGAACGTTTCATTCATCGTCCCCGTCACCGCGTCTCTCGTTGATGTTCAGCCGCTTCTTGATCAACTCGCCGGACAAACCCTTCCCTCACTCGAGGTAGTTATTGTCGATTCTTCCGGCTCCCTAGAGAAGAATCGAGCGATGGCGGAGGGCGTCTGGGCACACAACAACGCGAAAAATAGAAATATCGCGCTTCAGTACGTCGCCCTTCCAGCTGAGAATTCCCAGTCTCTCGCGGCCGCGATCGATGCCGGAGTTCGCGCGGCGCGCTCTCACATCGTCGCGTGTCTCTCTCCTTCGCGACACATTCCCGAAACCTTCGCCGCCGATGTGTTCCGTTGCTTCTCCCGAGATGAGATCGGACTCGTTCTTCCAAGCCTCAATGAACAGCTCACCGAAACCCTCTTTGTCTCGAAACATGGCACGAGGATATTCAATCCTGCGGGGCCGTTCTCTTTGTCGGCTGACTCTCACTTTGAGTTTGTGGCGCGCAAGCTTGCGTGGATGGATAGTGGCGGATTCTCGCTTCATGATCGCTTCCCTGAATTTGAATTTAGCGCAAAGCGTCTCATGGTCATGCTCGCTCACAAAGCGTGGAGAATAATCAGTGAGACGCTGCTTGAGCCACTTGAGAAAGCCTCGAGTTCGGGTGAGACACCCTTTAGACTCTATGAGAACTCGGTTGTGGTTGACGAGCTCGCCCGTGAGTTGCTTCGCAATCCGTTCTCTATCATGCGTTCGAAGCTTGGTTTCGGTCTCGTGTTGCCTGACGATCTGTGGCAATGCGCGCAGCTCGTGATGCGTCGGATGCCTGAGGACCCCTCATCGCTCCTCCCCAATCTTCCAAGTGAAAAACTTCAAGCCGTAGCGGATAGGAATCCTGTGTATGGGCCAGCGTTGTTCTGCCTCGCGGAAGCTCTTGTCCGAGAAGGCAAGGTTGAGGACGCGAGCAGAGTTCGTTCGCAATGGAAAGAGGTGCACGAGGGGGAGAAGAACTCCCCACTCTATGGAGGAGTATCTCACTGACGCGACGGGTGTATCGCCGGGGCATGTCGGCCGGATAGGGCGCCACGACATCCCTATATCTCAAGACATCAAGGATCTCGGAGAAGCTGTACGGGTGGCGCACCTCTGATGACGACGAGGCTTGTTAGAACGCCCGAGAGGGGGCAATGATCGTCTCTCAAATCACTTTACAGCCGACTCTTCAGAGCCTTGCGACCGAGATAGAAGCAATCCTGCATGGCCTATAGATTGGGTAAGATCGCGACAATATTGAGGTTAGTTCTTTCCGCATGCGGTCTTGCGTCCCCTTTAGAGATGGTACTATGCTTGCGTCCCCTGCGGTTGACCTGAGAGGTGAAAGCCTCTACTATCCCCGCCTCACGTAGTAGGTAGTTTTACGCTATGAAACGCACGTATCAACCAAGTAAAAAGAGTCGTCACACGACTCACGGCTTTAGAAAGAGAATGTCGACCAAGGGTGGCCGCAAGGTCCTTAACGCACGTCGTGCTCGTGGTCGTAAGAGAATCTCTGTAACCTCGCCGCGCAAGGGGCACTATCGGTAGTTCACAACTGAAGCTCGGGCCTGAGGCCCGGCTTCGTAGACGATCTGATATAGAACGGTGCCAGCAACAAGGGAGTAAACTTTACTCCAAACATTTCCTCCTACTCGTAATTCCTTCGGAAACGACAGAGAGTCGCCTCGCCGTCGCCGTTACAACGAAGATAGAGAAGCGAGCCACGGTCCGGAACAAGATAAAGCGCCGTCTGCGTGAACTGTTCCGAACGAACCGGCATAATTTCACAGAGCCTCTCGATATGGTCGTGGTTGCCCGTCGCGGCATTCAGGATTGTGAGTTCGATGACTATCGACGAGAGGTGCTCGGAGCGCTTCGCTCGAAGGGGTATCTCTCGAAAAAGTCTTAGGAGACTCATCATGTGTGAGTCGAAGTCCCACGCACCAACACGACGCCCCATCGCTCGAGTTCTTCATTGGCTCTACAAAGCGACCCTCTCCTGGATGTTTGCCGGTGCGTGTCGATTCTCTCCAACCTGTTCCGATTACGCGCTTCAGGCTATTGAAAGATATGGATGGATTCGAGGGGGTTGGCTCGCTCTTCGGCGGATCGTTCGCTGCCATCCATATAATCCCGGTGGATTCGACCCCGTGCCTTGACGGGTGGGAGGGGTTCCCCTACAAATGACGCCACTTCACAACGTTCCCAAGGAGTCTCCGTGACTGATAATTCTCAAGACTTTACCCAGCGGACAGTTCGAGCTGTTATCGTGTGTCTTTTGGTAGTGTTCGTCTACACTAACTTCTTCCTTGCGCCAAAGAAGCAGCCGGTGACTCCAAGCGCTCCGAACGGGCAAGTTGCTTCTCAAAATGCGCAGCCAGCGGTCGGATCTCCTGTGCAGGCGGCAACGCAACCGTTCGCGCAACCCTCTGGGCCCGTACAAGTTGTTGGCGCTCAGCAACCTAAGCATCCAACCGCGGCTGACGTGCAAGCCGCTGGTATCAGCTACGTTCAATCGGGTATCTCGCGTATCGGCATCTCCCACCTCGGCGCGCGTGTTCAGAGCTACGCACTTAATAACTACAAGTTGAAGCAAGGAGATGAGACTCCACTGGACATGGTTGGGGATCTTCATAATTCGGCGCTTCCTCTCGGCGTCTATGTAGGCGCGGAGAACGACGAGACCGTTCGATACACCCTCACTTCAGTAAATGGCTCACCAACCACCACATCGCCAGCTAATCTTCAGATAGCGCAAGGCGGAACGGTTACGCTGGAATTCACCGGAACTCTTCCAGGCGGAGTTCCTATCACCAAGACGATCTCTTTCACCGAGGGATCCTATCTCTTCACGGTTAATGTCGCGCTCGGCAGACCGGTAGCTCAAGGCCAAGCCGTATGGATTGAGTGGGCGCATCGGTTTCCCGTTCAGTCTTCTCAAAATACAGCAGTGCCACACGTCACCTACCTCGATGGCGCTAATAAGATTCATCACCTCACGGCCGACGATCTCGCCACCCAGCGTCGTGAGACGACGCAGTGGATCGCTCTGGGCGACCTTTACTTCATGTCCAGTTTGATTCCTACCCTCGCTGATAACAACACGGCGGTCGCTCGTGATGGCGACCTCTATATAGGTCGCGTCGCGGGCTCTGAGATCGGTGGCAAGGTTACCGTCTACGCCGGCCCTAAGATCTACACACTTCTTGAGAAGCTCGGATCGTTCCAGCTTGAGCGAGCTATCGATCTTGGGTTCTTCTCATTCTTGGCGCTTCCACTCCTGTGGATGCTTCACTACCTCTACCTCATCTTGCATAACTACGGTCTCGCGATTATCGCGTTGACCCTTATCATTAAGACCGCACTCCTTCCCCTTTCGAAGGCGAGCTTTAAGTCGATGAAGGCGATGCAGGAGATTCAACCTGAGATGAAGGCGCTCCGCGAGCGCGTTAAGGATCCGACTCAACTCAACCAAGAGATGATGGCGCTCTACAAGCGCCGCGGTGTGAATCCGATGGGCGGTTGTTTCCCAATCATGATTCAGATCCCGGTGTTCTTCGGTCTCTACCAAGCTCTTCTGAACGCGATCGAGCTTCGTCACTCGCCGTTCGCGCTCTGGATTACGGACCTC
>JAIXPR010000291.1 GCA_027486155.1 Pseudomonadota bacterium
AATCCCATTCACCATTAACTCTCGGAGCACAACGGGCCACAGCTCAGTTTCCGCAAGCACAAACCGTTCAGTATTCACCGACCGGAGAGCCCTACGAACACACCATGGAACATCAATGGGAAGGAGTCTCTTAACACTCACAGCGTTACCCGCTCTATCAAGTCCTGTCGGTGAGGTTGAGGTAAGAAGAATTTCAGCGCTCGGATCTCGATGACGAACCTCGGATACGAGCGGAAGGAGTCCATGCACCTCTCCAACGGACGCTCCGTGCATCCACCAGGGGGTAGAAGGCTGCGCTCCCCACCCTCCGAAACGCTCACCGTATCGTCTCCGTCCTCGCGCGTTGCACGCGAGTCCAACCGCCACCAAAGGAGCGATCGCTGTACCGGCGAAACCGTATGCCCTACTTAGAATCCCAGTAGGTATCTGCTTGCTCTGTGATTCCATGTAACGCTTCCTGAATTCTGACGCGGGCGTTCTCGCCATCCTCGGTGGGTGAGATTGAGATCGGCGACGCGAACACAACGACACCTTGAGAAAAAGGCCTCGGAACGATCATTCTGTCCCATGAGGGAATAACCCATCGTTCCTTGACTGAGTAGGTGACTGGTTGAACCGTGATACCCGCTTGTTGAGCTAAGGTCACCACCCCTTTTTTCCACACGTAGCGGGGACCCTTGGGACCATCCGGGGTAATACCGATACTCGCCCCCTCTTCCAGACGTCGCATCAGCTCAAGGGTTGCCGCAACCCCTCTCCGTGAGGACGAACCGGCGACGGACTGGATACCGAGCAACTTAATCGCGAAGGCGATGAGTCGCCCATCCCCGTGTTGGCTGATAAGCATGTAGAGTGGGAGTTTCTCTCGTTGTCGGTACCACCGAGGGAGCATCAACATTCGGCCATGCCAAAAGGTGAAGATGTTTTGGCGTTCAACGGAGACCCCCGTTGGCATGACACACTCCCATCGAATCGTCGCGTAGAGCAGACGTATCAACCCCGCGGCGAGAGAGCCGAAGATGTAAATCTGCATCGTCTTGAGGAACCCGATTCGTGCCATCGGGAACAGTCTACCTGGGCACGGGACAGCCCGTCAAAACCTACCTTCTGCAAGTTGAACAGGTAGTTACCGCGTGGTTACGCAGCGCCACGCCAGCGGGAACACGGATGGTAGAGACGTACACGGCGCTCGCGCGAGGAGGGAGGTTTTTGGGTCCGCGGCGGGGCAAAGCCAACCCCGCGGCTGCTGGAAGAGAGACCACTATGTCTTTGGCTACCACGTCACCGATATTCGACACCGAAACGGAAACATAACGAACCTCACGCTGGGCGCTTCGTCCACTAACCACGTACGATGGCACACCGGCTCTCAGGGTTGTTACCTCACGGGCCCTCACTGGTTCAGGAGTGGGCGCCTTCTTCTTTCCGGCATGCACCTCGGATGGGAAACAAAACAAGATGGTGGCGAGAGCGAAATGAAGGCGCAGCATGCACACCTATCGAGACCCCGGCCCGAAAGTTGCTTTGCGAAAGTTGCGCCACGATAGGCAATGGGCCTACGCCACTGAGCTCGCGACCGCGGTCTCTTCGCTCTCCCGGAACTGAAGCGCATGGAGACGCGAGTACTCTCCACCCATGTCTAAGAGCTGAGCGTGGGTTCCCTGCTCAACGATGCGCCCTTTGCTCATTACTACGATAAGATCCGCGTCCTGAACCGTAGAGAGCCTATGCGCGATCACCACGGTGGTGCGCCCTTGCTCTAGAGCTTGTATGGCCGATTGAACCTCTCGCTCCGCTCGATTGTCGAGAGACGCGGTTGCCTCATCCAAGATCAGGATCGGCGCGTTCTTGAGAATCGCTCGGGCGATAGCCAACCGTTGGCGCTCTCCACCGGATAAGGTCATTCCCCCTTCTCCAACCAGGCTTTCGAACCCAGAGGGAAGCTGCGTAATAAAGTCGTAGGCGAACGCGGCTTTCGCCGCGGCCTCTACCTCCGAACGGGTCGCGGAGGGATTGCCGTAAGCGATATTGTTAAAGATCGTGTCGTTGAAGAGAAAGGTATGCTGCCCCACCATCGCCATCCGACCGCGAAGAGCGTTAAGAGAGAGTGCGCGCAGGTCTATCCCACCAAGAAGAATGGACCCGTTGGACGGATCAATGAACCGTGGAATGAGATCCACCATCGTACTCTTTCCAGCACCCGAGAAGCCCACGAGCGCGACCTTCTTACCCTCAGGGATGCAAAGCGAGATCCCCTCAAGCGCGAGGCTCATCTCATCTCCTCCGTTTCGGGCTGGATACTCATACGACACGTTCTTGAACTCGATGTCGTACCGGGATGGAAGTGGCTGACATACGCTCGGCTCAGTGACCGAGGGCTTCGTATCCAAGATCTCAAAGATGCGCTGCGCGCCCGCGATACCTTGCTGGATAGTCGCGTTGACTCGAGTCAGTTTCTTGAAAGGTTCGTACATCAAGAACACCGATACGAGGAACGCCATGAACTCCCCGGAGGAACGCACCCCGGAGATCACGGTATACCCCCCGTACATCAACACCCCCGATATCGCGAGGCTCGCGAGAACTTCGTTAATCGGCCCAGCCGCCGCGCGCATCCGCTCAGATTTAATGAAGGTTCGGGTTAGCTCGTGATTCCCCTTCTCGAAACGCGCCTGCTCATAGTTTTCACGGCAAAATATCTTTACGACCCTGTGGCCCTGCATGCTCTCTTGAAAGAGAGCCGAAAGAGAACCGATAGCGTCCTGGCCCCGTTTCGATAAACGACGAATCTTCTTTCCGATCTTCGCTATCGGAACTCCCGCCATCGGAAAGAAGATGACCGCGATCGCTGACAGCGTCGGATCAAGATAGAAACAGGAGCCCATGAGCGCTACGAGACGGATGAGATCACGAATAATAGTCGCCGAGGAATCCGTGAGCAGCGTTCGAATGAGAAGCACATCGCTCGTGACCCGAGAGAGGAGCTCTCCCGTAGAATGTCGCACAAAGAAGTCTGGAGACAGGGAGAGCACGTGTCGATTAACATCGTTTCGGATGTCCTCAGTAACTCGATGACCCACTCGGGCCATAAGAAACTGTTGTCCGAAGTCACTCGCCGCGCGTACGACCGCAAAGCCCATGATCACGCCAGGAAGAATCCACAGGAGCTTTTCATCGCGATTAGTGAAAACCCCATCAAGGATATACTTCACTAAGAATGGAACGACGCCGTCGGTGGCGCCAAAGATAACCATGCACGCGAGCGCACTGACGAACCCAGCCTTATGAGCTTTTAAATACTGTAGAACTCGACCGTACATTACGCGTTTTCAGCTCCTTGTCGCTCGTTCACGCGAGCGTCATTTTCTCCTTGGGCGACCGACGTAATAACATACGCTAAACGCTCAGCCGATGTTCCCTCTCGTTTCATGCCCGCCGGGATATCGAAGCCTGTAAGCATCGCTCGAACCTCGGCGAGCCCCGCGATGGAGCTATCTCGCCCTACCCCGTCATCAAGGATCTGAATAACAGCCCGCTCCAGATCATCCTCGTCGATGCGAACCCCGAACACCTCGCGAACGGTTCCCGAACGCATGATGTTCACCGGTGAATATTCCTTGAGCCGTACCAGCGCCCAGGTTATCACCTTGCTCACCCACGAGCCACTGTACACCGAAACAAACGGTAGCCCCGCCACCGCGCCCTCAAGGTTGCATGTCCCGGATTTTAAGATACCCGCGCGCGCGTGACGCATCTCCTCCAGAGCGTCCCCGTGCGTCCACGAGAGTGACTCGACCGTATCCGCGGAAACGTTCGCCCGCACTAAAGTACCGAGCGTCTCTGTACTCATATTTGGCGCCGCGATAATTCGCCCGCGCAATGCCGGACGGTCACGTCGAATTCGCTCAAAGACGCGAAGCATCGGAGGCAAAATAAGCTCAACCTCAAACTTCCGACTACCCGGCAACATGAGCAGCGTATTGCTTCGGTCGACGGATTCACTCGTTATGTTCTCCCCTAAGGGATTACCCACGTAAGTAACGCGCGAGTAGCCGCGGTCCGCGTAAAACTTTTTCTCGAAGGGGAATATCGCGGCGACCTGCGTGACGTACCTCTTGATCAATTCGACACGACCTGGGCGCCACGCCCACGCCTTAGGCGGAATAAAGTACACCACCTTGCACCCCGCGCGGTGCGCGACCTTCGCCAGCCGCATATTGAAGTCCGGATAATCGGTCAGCACCACGACGTCAGGCTTCCACTCTCGGATCAGTTTTGACATCACCCTAAACGAGGAGATGATCTTGCTAAGGGATTTGAAAATTTCGGCGAATCCCATGGTAGCGCCACTTCGATAGCAGTCGACAAGGAGCTCTGCTCCGGCCTGCTCGCATTCCCTTCCTGCCATGCCGCGTAGCTGACAGTCAGGTTGCTCGGCCTTGAGGGCAGCAACGGCCTTTGAAAGATGGCGGTCCCCCGATACTTCCCCTGCGCTGATAACGATTCGTAATGACATCTAGATTGCTTGTATGACGAGGCACGAGGTTTGTACCTTATATGAGTCCACGCGTATAGGCACGAGGGATAGATACTTGTAATTATGTCACTTTCTTGCTTGGCTCACCTTGCAAAAGCCGTCATGCTCACCCTCAACGATCACGTAGTGCGAGCCAGCGATGCGAAACCACACCATCTCCCCCTTTCAAGGAACCGCCGCTGGTCTCCTCGCATGCGCCATCTGGAGCCCCGCGATACTCGCGATGAATGTCATCGGCGCGGCGTTCGGACCACTCAGGGCGGTTGGTCTTGAGCTCGGCATCGCGGGAATCGTCCTCTTCCTCAGCTCGTGGATTCGGGGGGACCTCCGTGGAATCCTCCTCCACTCATACCGGTGTCACGTGGCATGCGGTACTTTTTGGATCCTTAATTTCACCCTTTCCTGGCTTGCAGTGTCCTTCGTGCACTCCAGCGGCGAACTCCTCGTCACTGGACTCCTCAACTATCTGTGGCCTTCCCTGACCCTCCTCTTAGCCATTCCCATCCTTGGCAAGAGAGCGGCATGGCCGCTGATTCCGGGATTAGTTGCCGTGTTCATCGGACTTTTCTGTGCCAAGGTAGCCACAGCTCCCAGCGAGGAGCTGCGGGATGCGATTACTCACCTCAATCCATGGGCCTACTCGTTGGCGGTGCTCGACGCGCTCGCATGGGCTCTTTACAGTAACTATTCGCGAAAGCTATCCAACCCCAAGGGCACCTCAGCGGTACCCGCGTACATGCTCGTGGGAAGCGTCCTTCTCCTAATCATAAGCGCGAGGATAGAGCCGCCTTCCTCGCAACTCGTATCTCAATGGGCGCTCCTTATTGGCTGGTCACTGGGAAGCGCAATCGCTTACCTCTTCTGGGACGTCGGTATGCGGTTCGGCAATGTCGTTACCATCTCAACTACATCGATGTTTATTCCCCTCCTTTCTACCATTATTACAGCAGCCGCCTCCGGCCACGGACTGACACCCACACTTGTCGTCGCCGCAGCTCTCGTCGTCGCTGGGTCAGCCCTCTGTCGAAGGGGCGTAAGGTAAAACACCGATGAGTCGATTCTACGCAACCCTCACCGCCACGCTGATCATCTTCGCAACGGGATGTTGTGACGAGAAGGGGCTGCCAAGCGCCCTGAGAAATCTCTACAGCGATAACGCAAGCGAGCGGAATAAAGCGCTTCTGCTTATGTCCAAGTGTGGAGATCGCGTCGAATCGGCGGTCCCAAGAATTAGTCAGTTACTGTATGACGAGAATGTGGGGGTCGCTAGCTCAGCGGCCTACGCCTTACGGTGCATCGATACGAGGAACGCCCGAGCGGCGCTCAAAAGAGCTGAGAACGCCCGTGCCGCGCAACGGTCTAAGAAATAGCGCAAACTTCTTCTCCCATAAGGTAGACGAGATGCGCGCTCCCCTCGAAACTACCATCAAACCAAACTACCGTCTCAATTGCCTAAGCGGGCCAAATATCATCACCGATGTTACGGGGCGCCTTGCGACCTGCGTGGCCACCTCTTATGATCAGGCCCTATGAAGAAAAAGCTCCTTATCGTTATCGCCTCTCTCGCCACAGTTCTCGCGGCTACGGTGCTCATCGTCGTGTACAAGCTAAACGACCTCGTCCAAGGATTCCGTCCACAGATCGAACAGCAGCTATCCGTAGCGCTGGGAAGCAAGGTTGAACTTGGGGAGATCTCCGCCTCGCTCTTCCCAACATGCCATCTCTCCGTACACGAGGTGAAGGTACTAGCCCCTGACGGAAAATCCGCCTCGATGTCACTCGGTAGCCTTACGGCATCCGTAGCCCTGCGCCCCCTCTTGAGCAAAAAACTCGACATCTCGAATCTCGAGATCCAAAGACCTCGGATCACCCTTATCAAGGATGCGAGCGGCACATCCATTCAGGGCCTCAA
>JAIXPR010000085.1 GCA_027486155.1 Pseudomonadota bacterium
CAACGTTCCCTTAGACTCGACACTCGCTTCATCAACCGGAAAGGCTCCGGCCTCGGAGCAGAGGTAGAACCGATCCTCGGTCATCGTCCACCGGCATGGACGGAATCCGTTGCGATCTAATCGAGCGCCGATCTTTTCGCCATCACTGAAGGTGATAAACGCCGGACCGTCCCACGGCTCCATCGCTCGGCTCCAGAACTTGTAGAACGAGCTGCTCTGATCGGCTGGAGGAATCATGATGGCGAGGATATCCTCAACATTCGGGATACTGCTTCGATACTTGAGCGCCTCAACCATCTCATTCAGGCTGCCTGAATCACTAATACCGGTGTGGGTCAGAAGCTCATCAAAGGGCAATCCCAGGGCGTGCTCTCGCGCGAACGCCCAGGAACGGTTTCCGGCGATGGTATTAATCTCACCGTTGTGCGCTATGAGACGAAATGGCTGAGCCTTGTCCCACGATGTTTTCGTGTTGGTGCTAAACCGACGGTGAACGAGCGCGAACCTCGAAGCGAACCGAGGATCTTGAAGATCGAGGTATAATTTGTCGAGGTGTTCCGCTTTCGTCAGCGCCTTGTACACGATCGTTGTCGTGGAGAGCGAGGTGAAGAAGAACTCGGAGCTAAACCCATTCTCGCGGTGCTTCGTGCGAGTCGCCTGCTTCGCGGCGTACAGAGCCTTATTAAAGGATTCATCAGTTCGACAGTGCGCCGGTCGCTCGATGATGACGTGTTGGATATGAGGTAAGCTCTCAAGCGCTTCCTGTCCGAGCACCGAGGTATCCATCGGCACATCACGGTAATCGAGCACCTTCATCCCCATAAACGCGAAGGTGTCCTCAAATATCTTGAGTGAACGACGGAGACGTTGCGGCTCCTTCGGCATAAAGAGGGTCGCCACCGCGATCGAGCCCTTTGCATAACCGAAGAACTCAAAGGGGATATCCGTCATAATCCCCGCGCCGTCACCCGTCACCTGGTCAGCGCCACACGCCCCGCGATGCTCGACACACCGCAGCGCCGAGAGCGCCGCTTGGACTATCTCGTGGCTCGCCCTTCCCTTACGGTCAGCGACGAAACCAACACCACACGCGTCACGCTCCTCATTGGTAAACGGCGTCGCGCCATGAATATCAGTGGGGACCGAGGAGAGCGGAGGAAACGGAGGGGGGGTGTTCATGAAGTACACGCGCCTATGTAAGAAGCAAAAATAAGTACTGCCCCGATAGAATAGTGGAAGGGGCCGAGGGAGACTAGAAAAATCGAGTGTGGCGCCGGTGAAAACAGCTCGGATTGAAGGGGTCCCTTTCCTCTGTTCTGGCGACGCAGCGCCTACCAGTCCTACCGTTCCAAGAAATCAAGGTCTCGGGAGAAGGACTCCTCAAGCGTGAAGAGGCACACCGTTGAGATGATGCACACCCCTGCCCCGACCATCATCGCCGCGTCGAGGATTCCATGAGCGGGCCGTAGCGCAAGGAACACGGCGCTTACAGGGACGATCGCGCCCCGAATGAAGTTTGGAATTGAGGTGGTTACCGTCGCTCGCACGTTAGTGCCGAACTGTTCAGCGGCGAGAGTTACCACCAAAACCCAATACCCAGCAGCGCATCCCACCAGGAAGAGATTGGTATAAAATCCGGCCAGCGAGAGCTGCTCACGGGTCAGGAACCAGAGGGGCGCGACGGCACAGAGGCTCAGGTAGATCGCGATCGGCCGTTTCCGGCTCTTGAGGTACTGGCTTAGGAGCCCGCCAACAACATCGCCGACAAATAACCCAAAGTAGCAGACCGCGATACACAGTCCCGCTTTCGGAACCTCAACCACTCCGAGGGCGCTCGCGAGATCCTTTGAATTAGCGAGGAGGATACCGACGATGAACCATATAGGAACGCCGATAAGGATACATTGAAAGAAACGAGCCAACCTTCGCGGCCTCGCCATAAGACGAAGCACCTCTCGCATCGAACTCCCTTGCGCGTGCACCGCTTTAAAAAGTTCGGACTCGGCGACCGAGACCCGCAAGAAGAGAAGCGCCAATCCGAGCCCTCCACCCAAGAGGTAGCTGTGTCGCCACGACAAGAGGTCTCCCACTAAACCAGCCGCGATGGCGCCAAATACTCCAACACACGCGATGATGGTTGTACCGTATCCACGAAGGCGTTGCGGCATCAGCTCCGCGACGAGGGTTACCCCTGCGCCGAGCTCTCCCGCCAAACCGACCCCAGCGATGAATCGCAACACCGCGTACATGTCGAGCGATCCGACAAACGCGTTCCCGATATTCGCGACTGAGTACATGAGGATGGACCCAAAGAGCACCTTGGTACGACCTATCTTATCACCAAGCAGCCCCCACAGGAGCCCACCGACAAGCATCCCTCCGTTCTGGCAATTTAAGAGAAAAGCACCTGCCTCAAGGATCCCATCGGGATGCACACCAAGGTCCATGAGAGAGGAGTTCTTTACCGCCAAAAAGAGGACGAGATCGTATACATCCACAAAATAGCCCAAAGCTGCGACAATGACGGCGGCGGAGAGAAGGTGTTGTTTCACGGACATAGCGGTGGTTGTAGCATCAGAGATAGTCGCGGGCTAGAGCAACACCCGCCCCGGACATTGGAAAGCGCGGCAGCTTTTAGGGTATACCTACCCTGAGGCATCCATTACCGTATTGAAGAACCTTACTCCCTATGAGCGCGGAACCCTATCGCTCCTCCATGGCGCACTGCAACACCTCCCAGCACGCGGGTTCTGCGCATCATCTATTCTCCATGCCATCCGTCCAAGCCCACACCGCAGCGTCCTTCACTCCGATGCCTGGCCTACAAGACAAGCCCTGTGTCGACATGTATGGAGATCTTCCGTTCGGTATGTTTACGCTCCCAAACGCGACCCTGCGAGGCGACGAGGCGTATATCTTCACCAGCGATGGATCTCCGATCATGGAACAGAACGCCGACTTCCTTCGGAAAAAGAAGTTTCTCAAACCCAAGCTCCGTGAGGATCACCACCATCTCCGCTCCCCCTACGAGGTGGAGCAACTCGTCTCTCTCATCTCACGTTGCGATACGGGTTTCTTTCACTGGATGATGGATTCCTTACCCAAGGTCATCATAGCTGAGGCGTGCGGGTTTACCGGAAACTACCTCGTTCCCTCGCCCACCACCGCACCCTGGGCCGATGAATCGCTCGCTCTCCTTGGCATCTCCCATGATCGAATCGTGCATCACACCGATCACGATGTTAATGCCCACCGCCTCTTCATCCCTACCTACTTCAGTGGCTACAACGCGCACCACAACTCTGAGTTCATAAAGATCTATCGAGATTCGATCCGACAAGCGATTAAGAGCGAGCCATCCACCACGAAAAAACGGATCCTGATCGCCCGAAAACCGGGAACGAAGGTTCGCCGAATCATCAACCACGACGACGTGGTTGAGATGACCTCAGCGCTCGGTTTTGAAACCGTATACTTCGAAGATCTCTCCCTCCGCGAACAACTCCACCTAGCGATCTCAGCCGAAGCGATGATCGGAGGTCACGGCTCCGGTCTCTGTCACTCCCTGTTCATGGATGAGCGTTCAACTCTGTGCGAACTCTTCCCCTTCGAACGTCGGCAAGCGTGCGATTGTTACGAGATGCTCGCGACCATTCCGCGACACCGGTATCACTCGATCGAGAGTAGTGAGGATTGCGAGGGGGATATCGTGGTATCGGTGCGGGAGCTCCGAGACATGTTGCGGGGAGCGCTCGGCGTGTAAAGCTCTTCACTGTCGTCGCCTCTCGTATCGCCATCCTTACGTTATGGCATACCCCACGGAGAGGGTCTGTTCCGTTCCCTATCTCTCAATCGAGATATATTCAAACAAGCTGCTGACGCATCCAAGATCAGCAGAACTAGGAATCTACCGATTCTCTCTCTTGGGGATAATTTTACAAAGAGAGCAGCGAGGACGGAGAGGGGGAAGGGAATAGGCGCCTGATACCGTCCTTGAGTAGCTTCACGTTAAAGTTGATCAGAAGTCCTACGGGAGCTTCGGCAAGTTTCATGTAGGTGATAACTTGAGCTTGGTGAATTGGTTAGATTTGCTCTACTGCCTTTAGTTCAAGAACGAGGCAATCGTCGATTAGAAAGTCCAATCGATACCCGCAATCAAGGGTTGTGCCTTTGTAATCAATTGGCATCGCCGCCTGCGTGATGAAAGGGAGTCCAGCAAGTTTAAGTTCATGGGCGAGGCATTTTTCGTACGTTAACTCCGGTAATCCGGGACCCAGGGTTCGATGCACCTCAATGGCACAACCGATGACCTGTTGGGTGAGAGGGTCTCTTTCTCCCTCTCCGCTCTCGCCGTTCTCTTTGTTACAATACATATACATCGTATCGGTGAAATGCCGCATAAGTTGCCTAAGACACGCACTCGGGTCCATTATCGAGAGAACACGTGACTCGTTTTGATGATCCCTTCGCTCACACAAAATAGCGTGGAGTTATTTGGGAAACAAAATGCAAGAGCAAGACATCATCGGGGTATGGCAACTCGTTTCGTGCGAAGGTCAAAGTCCGAGGGTTAGAGCTTTCTTCCTCACCGCGATCCCCCTACACAAACCCCGCACCCTTCGTATCGATCCGTTGAAACACCCGCTTGAGGAACCATCCCTTAATCCCCGTTGGAAGCTCTATCCTCAGGTCCGCCGGAATGCTTGCCCCTTCGAGACCAGCCTTGAACGCCCGAGCAAGAGCCTTGTCATCAAGCAACGGCCTCTCCTTTCCATCTATCGTCACCCGTTCATTCGCTCCGGTGGCGGCGAGAAGACCGAGCGGGATCGAAGCGGCCTCAGGCATGTAGGTTCCCTTGTCGAAAAGCGCGGATGCTAACCTATCTACCACAGCGTTGGGACGGAAGATCATGGTCACAAGGCCGGTCTCCTTAAGCACCTGACCAATCGCACCACTAAGCTCCTTCCGTACCGTCGCGCTTGGGGCATCCATATCAGTACACCCAAAATCGAAGTGATGAAGCTCAATCATCGTGTTTGCGTCACCAGGATTTCGGTGAGCCTCTATGAGGTAGTTCCCCGGATGACGATCGTGATCCTTCCCCTGCCCTGAGGCAATCAAGCGAATCTCGTTAGCGACGACCGAGAACGCGACACTGCTCAGAATCTGGTATCGCCGCTCTCTCTGCGCGTGAGTCCACGCCCCAGAGCCGCTCTTCTCGCGGAATTCAGCGACCATCTCAAGGAGCGTGCTACCTCGCACCCGCGCGGCCTCCTTATTCCCCGAGTCCTTCATAAAGTCGCTCGGGTGCGGCCGAGCCTCCGAAGAGATAAGTGGTGCGCAGGAGGACCGTATCACTATTCTGTCATCGAGAAGCTGCATGGCGTAGGTATATCCTCGCTCGGCGACCTCCTGCTGAACCTTGGGAGATTGGGCGAACTCGGTCTCATTGGCGATAAGACGCCTCGTTTGCTGCGCCATCGGAGCTATAGCGCCAAGCTCTGGCTTTATCTGAGCGAGATTCGAAGCCATGGTGGTAAAGTTTTGAAGCCAGTAGAGGCTATCAACCTGCGCGCCGGGATGAATGATCGAGAGGTACGATTCAGTTCCATCCGTTCTCCTGAGTGGAACCGAGAGGCACATCGAACCGGCCTTGGCACTTCCAACCCAATGCTCGGTCGCGCCCTGTGGCCCGAGCTCTTCGATCCGCTCATGAATCGTCCACCTCGGAAGCGAGATCGTTTCATCGAGTACGTTATGGAGCACATCCTTGATCTCTTGTGGGGTCGTTGGATGGTTGCGGATTCGCTGCAATAACTTGTACCCCGCGGTGCCATGAGAACCAAGGAAGCTCTTCGCGACGAGTCCAACGTTCGCCAACTCCGAAACCTCAGAGCGCTCCTGCTGCGCACTGGCGAGAATAGCACACGCTACCATGTACTTGTGGTGAAGCGCGTTGCCATAGAACTCAAAGTAGTCGTTAATCGCTGACACAAGGAGCTCGTTGTACGCCCCCTTCTCGGGGAGGATTCGGGGCAAGAGTGCCTCGTTCTTGAACTGTTTGAAGCTCTCCTCTGAGGGAGAGGTATCAACGGCGATCATCGAAAGAGCGGCTCCCTTCGCTTTCACATCGAGTTCAAGGAATCGCTCGTGGAGGGATCTCAAGTGATATTCAACTATCTCTCGTTGACGTTTCCCATCTTCAGGGCTCAAGAATCCCTGCACCCCCACCATTCCAAGCGTTTTAAAGACCTGTGGAAGATTCCCCTCATCATCCGGATTGCGCCCCTCTAGTTTTTTGATCAGATGATCGGTGAGGGTCGGTAGTTCCGTGTCAGGCCTGCGGTCGAGGAGGAAGCGGAAGAGACTCTCCCGAAACGGCTTCTCCGATGGGTCACGTAGCCCAACTAGACGATTATGAGCTTCAGAGACGACCGCGTTGGTCGATGCACCATCTTGATGCGTAGCGGTCATAAAGTTAGCAAAGGTCAATTGAGATTGATACTTACTGTGAAGGGTGAGGTTATCCCGGAAAAGGAACGAAGCCTCGCGTTGCAGCAGGAGCTCATCAGCTACCCCCCGCAAAACGCGTGAACGTATCGAGTGCTGAAGCCCCCGTTTATCAAGGGATAAGAGGAGGTTCTCACATTGCTTCAGAAACTCAGGAGTTCGATCATCGAACCGTTTTCCCGACCTCGCTCTCACTTGCGTCGCGAGAACATCAACTAACCCGTCGATAGTAAATCGCTCAAACCGTGGGTCAGAGGCCTTCGGCAGGTAAGCTGAGGTGATGGTGGAGATGCCCTTAAAACGATCGGTGTCATATCGACCGATCAGAAGACTGAGCCGATTAGCCTCGCCACACGAGAACGGTCGAGGAAAGGAGATCTCGGCGAGGAATGCGGCCCGGGCGTCAACGTCTGAAAGCGTGTCGTATCGGCGCATTACCTCATGCTGCCATCTCCTCTCTACCGAGACGTTGCGGTCGGTGATCCCCATCGCCACGATGCGTTGATAGAACTCAAGGAACTCACCGTTCGAAAGCTTCGCGAGGTCATGGTTTTGAGCCCTTTGCGTGACCAGGTCTCGAATGCGTCGCCCGAGCGCGCGTCCGACACCGTCATCGGCACACAAATCACACAGGGTGTGGAGTTGCTCAACGGTGAAGCGATCAGGCGAGCCCTGCGAGAGATAGTACCCGATATAGCGAGCTCGCACCTCAAAGACGGGAAGAGCTGGCTCAACATACTCATTTGTGTATAACTTGGTGCCCCCATCGGCAATCCGAACGAGCCCCTCGATGAACTGTGCGGGGGATCGCGAGAGGTCTACTCCGAGGAGGGAGCGAAGTTTTTCTTCTCCTCCAACCGCCTCTTGAAAAGCTGTGTGCAGCCGATCTCCGGTGATTCGCGTTTTATCGCCGTTAAATCCATTAAGCGCCGAGATGCCGACGATCTGTTGCGCCGGGGTCAACACTCCGCCGACATTATCGAGCAACGCCCGCACTATCGGGTGCTTGGGGTCTACCCGGCACCCCTTGTCATAGAACTGCACTACCGAACGGTGATAGTCGCGGTATACATCCAGGAAAGGAGCCCCCGACATTGGATTGAACTTGGTGAGGAAGTTGATCGGGGTATTGGGCAACTCGCCGGTGGTGTCATTCGTGACCAGGTATTCAAGCCGCTCCATCATGGCGTGGGCTAACCCTTGAGAGCGACGCGTGAGCTCCTCAGGGAGCGAACCAACAGGATGGACCTGCGGCATGATCAAGTGCGCATGCTCAAAGGCGAACTCAACAAACGCCCGTCGGGTATCGAGACGCGCCACCTCCGGTAGGAGCTCCGCTCCCCGTCGCGCAACGAACTCAGCGAAGTGTATCTCACTCTCAAGAGCAGCCCCCTTGTCATGAAAGAGAGTCACCTGGCGCCGACCCGGATACCGAAGCGATATTCCCCGCTCAAGGTCGACATCGAAAGCTTCTAGGGTTCCACTTTCAGTGGTGCGCATGAGATGACGGGCGGGGTTCAGGGTTATCGTCGAAAACGATTCGGTTCCGACCTGGCCTCGCAAGCACTCCGTCGCGAACTCTAATCCCGCCCCTTTATAAAAGTGCGCAAGTACGTTCAGCGCGCGCTGCGCAGACTGGTATCGTTCGCCATCATACACTGACAAGAGCTCCTCACGGAGCGCGCGATGCGCCCCGAATGGAAAAGGTATCGCGCGTCCCTGCTTAACCGCCTCAAGCTCAGCCGCGCTGAAAAGCGTAGACACATTGTCACGAGTTCGGGGGAGCAGCACCCCGCCCCAGCTCTCGCGAAGCATCTCGGGTTGAGCATCGTATGAGAGGAGCTGCTCACAGCCCTTGAGAGCAGCAATCACCTCATCCTTCGTCCGTGCGCCGACCAACGCAAGGTATTTCTCATCCGCGTCAGCGAATGCTCCGAAGTTCTCTACCCCCAACGCCTGGCAGATCGCCTGATAGGATGTAACGGATGCAAGACCTTCGGATTGATTGTACAAGAGGG
>JAIXPR010000008.1 GCA_027486155.1 Pseudomonadota bacterium
AACCTCACTCCGACTTTGGCGACCCGCCGTTAGTGCTCTGCTCCGAAGCAGCATCAACCCCATTAGCCTCCTCGACCTCCCTGCCCTCTCCGTTTCCCAGCACCGTCGACCCGATACGCTTAGTAATCTCAGCGAGGGTTCCGTGGTGCGGCATAAGGATCGCGAGAGAATAGTCGATCGCGGAGATATACGAGAACGCGAGAGAGACGATCAGAATATTAAGTCCAATGAGCTGGGCGGTTACTCGGTACCCAAGAAAAGGGAACGAGTAGTCGTACAGAAGGAGCGCCAATATCGCCACCATCTGCAGGGCGCTCTTAACCTTTCCCCCCGACTTCGCGGCGACGATCGTGCCATCCTTAGCGGCGAACGCCCGTAGCCCGGTAATCCAGAGCTCTCGAGCGAGGATCAGGGTAACCATCCATCCGGGAACGAGCGAGACGCAGTTATCGTCTCGCAGTGACACCAACATAACGAGCGCCGCCATCACCAGAATCTTGTCCGCCAGCGGATCGAATAATTTTCCAAAATCACTGATCGCTTTGTAGCGGCGCGCGATATAGCCGTCGGCGTAATCGGTGAGCGCCGCGAAGACAAAGATAATTGCGGCGAGATTGAGTGAACTACGGGTTGGCTCTATCAACACGGCGACGAACACCGGGATAAGGATCAGCCGCAGAAATGTCAGCCAATTAGGAATTCGTTTGAACCAGTTAGCCATGCGCTACGGCAGTATACTGCTTTTTGAGGTGCAGTACACGCCTTACATAGTTCTGGGTCTCAGAATATGGGGGAATACCTCTATATCGTTGGACCGGAACGTCGCCCGCGTTATAAGCGGCCAAAGCGTGAGCCTCGTTTCCGTACCGCTTGAGGAGTCGCGCGAGGTATTGAGTTCCACCGTGAATATTCCATTCCGGGACAAAGGCGTTTCTGACCCCCATCATGCGAGCGGTTCCAGGCATCAGCTGCATCAAACCCTGCGCTCCCTTCGGGGAGAGAGCTCGTGGGTTGAATCCGGACTCTACGTGAATGACGGCCTTGATGAGGTTCGGATCCACGCGATGTCTCCGAGCCGCCTCGTGGATGGCCCTTTCGTACGCGGCCGCCGAGTGCAATCTTCGACCACCTTTAAATCGGCTCTGTCGGTGATACGTAAATCCGTTGGCTCGCGCGGTAAAAACCTCCGCCTGCTCACCCTCGGCTGGCTTCTTCGTGGTAAAGCGAATGACCCCACCTGGCTCACGGATAACGTATATCTTTCCATCCGCGGCATGGGACGGTGATGCCACCGTAGCCATAGCGAGCCATACCCCGCACAGAAGTGGCAGCGACATGAATTTTGATACGATACGCGCCTTAGACATATCCTCGCCTTTGTCAGCTTTGGATCTCTTCAGAACAAAACTTTCCGACGTCACTTTCGATGCGAACTCTCCAGTAAGGGGCGTATAAGAATTATCAAAACGATATTTGAGCGGCCAAGTCGTTGAAAGAATTAAAAACCAAACGAGCGGAGAACTCAATCAGAGTTCCCCGCTCGTGTTGATGTGAGCTCGTCGCCGGGATAACGCGTCGCCCCCGGCGCTCGTCTTATTGGAGCAGCGCAAGCGCGAGCTGAGGCTGTAAGTTAGCCTGAGCAAGGATCGCCGCACCTGCCTGTTGAAGGATGTTCAGTCGAGTAAGCTCAGCAGCTTCACTTGCTACATCAACGTCGCGGATTCGCGCTTCCGCCGCCGCGGAGTTCTCCCGAGCGACTTGGAGGTTAGAAATCGAGGAAAGGAGCCTCGACTCCACTGCCCCTAGCCCCCCGCGAATGGAGCTCATCGACTGAAGAGCGCCATTGATCCCATCGATCGCCAATCGAGCCGCGCTCTGTCCCAACTCGATCGAGTTTCCTGTCAAAGAGTACGAGAGGGATGAACTTCCGAGTCCAAGTCCAGCGAGCGTCGCGTTCGCCTGATCAACGGTGAAGCGGGAGTTAGATGTCGAGTCGAAACCGACTTGCAACACCATCGCGTTTCCACCGGCGAGTAGTTGCAATCCGTTAAACGCGGTGGTGGTAGCGATGCGCTCGATCTCAGACCCGAGGGCTGAGAACTCACCCTGCATCGCTGAGCGTTGATCAGCGGTATACGTTCCGGTCGCGGCCTGCTGAGCAAGCTCAGAGAGACGCTGGAGGAATGCACTTACCTGTTCTAACGCGCCATCCGCGATTGATACGGCCGAAACACCATCTTGGGCATTTCGAACAGCCACCGTTGCGAGTCTCTGACTGGTTCTCAGCGATTCAGCGATAGCGAGACCAGCAGCGTCGTCAGAGGCGCTGTTAATTCGCCTACCGGAGCTGAGCCTGCTGTAGGTGTTAGAGAGGGATTCAGATGTCGCGTTCAGGATTCGTTGACCACGAAGAGACGCGACGTTAGTTCTAATGTTAATTGTCATTGTATTTCCTCCTTGAAATTATCGGTATCGCTCCATCAATCCTTTGACGAAGACTGCCGGAAGTTCCGACGGAAATCCGACACCGACCACAGCGAGTCCCCACTCCGCGCGCGCCAGGCACTGCGCGCATGGTTGAGAAACCAACCGTAGATATTTAACTACCAGCCTATGTAATGAATACTGCAACCGCTTGGTCTTGCGTGAACTGCAACAGCTGCTGAGACCAACGGGAGTTTCCCCCCGATGAAGTTAGTTACGGTCGGTTATCGCGAAACCTTAAGCTCTTTTTGACACCCCTCAATGATTGGGCTTCCCCAGCCACAGGGGCGCGCGAAAACGGGTCGCAAATACCTGTACTAGCTGAGCGAACCGCCACCTCCACAGCCGGGCTCGGCCAGGGTACCGTCCCCTCCTCCAAGCATATATTTTTTGACCACAAAGCACGCAAAGACAGGTCATTTTCTTTCGCGCGCAAAAACTCGCGACAGCGAGGTTTTGCCTCTTCTCCCTAGCCAAGGATCTCCCCTTCTGACATTCTCTCTCCTCATGGACACGAAAAATGCGTTCTCCCTTATTTGCCTCTCCCTCATCCACCTCTCCGCCTGCAGCGACCGAGAATTCGCGGTGAATAATACCGCGACCGGAACCGCCGCGGGCTCCGCGCTCGGTGCTGGAGTTGGCGCGATTGTAGGTAATCAATCCGGTAACACCGGAGCTGGCGTGGCGATCGGAGCTGGGGCTGGCGCCCTCGGGGGAGCGTTGATCGGGGCACAAGGGGATGCGCAACGACAACGGACGGAGGACCAGGAGGAGCGACTTCGTCGTCAGGAACGGGAGCTTGAACGCCAACGACGGGAGATAGAGGAGCTTAAGCGAGGTCGCCAGTACGACTCGACTGGATCGGTTAAGCCTTCGACCTCACAGCGATCGTACCCACAGCCACCATACTCACAGCCATCATACTCACAGCCATCATACTCACAGCCATCATACTCACAGCCATCAGATTCCTCAGATTCATACCAACGGGACCCTGACGATCCGGTGTATAGCGACAATCGAGATGATCGTCTGTATGACGACACCGATGACGATTTCCGGCAAGATCTCTGATCGGATTCTCACGTACGTAGCCCCACTACGGCATCGAAACGAGCGCCGCCCCTGCCCCACCTCCAGCGGCGCAGATACTGATGGCGCCACGTGAAAGTTTGCGCTGACGTAATGCCTGGCAGGTAGCGAGAAGGAGTCGCCCACCTGTCGCGGCGAACGGATGACCGAGAGCGATAGAGCCTCCGGCGACATTCATCGTATCGCTCGGTATCTCCCCCTGCACCTCCGTGTTCGGATAGCGAGTCCACCCATCGCGCCACACCTTCATGTTACACAGCACCTGAGCGGCAAAGGCCTCGTGTACCTCGAAGAGATCGATATCACGAAACCCAAGGTTGAACCGTCTCAGCAGTCGCGGCAGAGCTAACGCCGGTGCCATCAGCAGACCGTCCCCGGGAGGAACAGATGCGAACTGAATACCATCTATAAAACCGAGGATCTCTCGATTCTGTTTTCGCGCGAGCTCCTCAGACATCAAGACCACCGCCGAGGCGCCATCGGTCAGAGCGCTCGCATTTCCGGCGGTGATCGTTCCCCGACCACTCTTATCAAACACGGGCTTCAAAGAGGCGAGAGCCGCCATGGTCGTGTCCGGGCGGATGAGATTGTCCTCAGACACTCCGCCAAGGGGGAGTATCTGCTCGGCGAGGAACCCTGACGAACGGGCCTCAGCTGCGCGTTGATGGCTGGCTAAGGCGATCTGGTCCTGCTCGTGTCGCGGTATCGTAAACTCCTGGGCCATGAGCTCGCAGTGTTGCCCCATAGTGAGGCCAGTTGAGGGCTCTTTAGGACTTGGCGCTTGGGGCGCAAGAAATCCGGGACGGAAGGCAGAGATCATTGCGGCTTTGGCTCCGAAACTACGAGCCTTGGCGAGGTTTATGAAAAACCTCTCGCCCTTCCGGGGGAACGTAAGGGTCGGCTGCGACATCGACTCACTTCCACCAACGATGGCGCAGGAGATCCGACCCGAGGCGATGGCGTCAACAGCGGCGCTCGCCGCGACGAGGCCGGTAATGCAATTATTCGCGCTAAAATGGCCGTCGATCGTCTTTGGCAACCCCGAGCGCACTATGATCTCCCGCGCGAGGTTTGGAATTCGAGGATCGAGCAACACGGTGCCGAAGTAGAGCTCCTCAACGATACTAGGGTCGATCCCAAGTTTCTCGATACATCCAACAACGACGTGTTTGCCCAGGTCGAGGGCCGAGAACTTTGAAAAAACTCCGGCCGCCTTAACAAAGGGGGTCCGCACTCCACCAACAATCGCAACTCGCATACGCTCGAAACCTCTTCTCAGGGGGCGCCTTGATCAGCGCCCCCGATATATCGCGAGTTACGTTCTCCTAGACACTACATCTCCGCAAGGGAGATTTACGCTTACCCCGCTCACGCTTTGGCGAACAGCTTCAACTGCGGGTCCATCGGCTGCAGCCCAGCTGGATGGAAGAGCTTCTTTGAGTTCGCCTCGATCACCGCATCGAGGAGCGGCGTATGAGAATCCTGCCTCAACCAGAAGAACTGACGATCACTCGCTAGCTTTCGCGCCAACGGGGTCGTCGGTCG
>JAIXPR010000400.1 GCA_027486155.1 Pseudomonadota bacterium
CTTGAGGGAGAAGCCAAAAATATCTCACAGAACTCTAATTCCGTGACACTTACCCCGCTCACGGACCGAGTAGTCGTGAAGTTTAAATACTTCCCGTTCCTCACCGCGAGCGGATGCAAGGTAGCTCCCTACCCGATAGTGCCAGAACTCTCTCTTGTGGAACTTTCAGGATGTCGAGTTGGAGAGTCGATTCGTCTTGAAAGCGTTTCACCGCTTACGCGGCTCCGTTCCTAATCTTGGTACCACCCTGCTAGACTTTGACGCCACTCTGACTCACTACCTTGTCGAGCACTCCATTTATGAAGGTAGGTCCCTCGGGGGAGGCAAATTCCTTAGCTATCTCGATCGCCTCATTGATAGCTACCTTCGTCGGAACATCTGCGCGGTACAGGATCTCGTAAACGGCGACCCGTAAAATATTTCTCTCCACAAGGGCCATACGAGCGATACTCCAATTTCTCGATGCGAGTCCAATAACGGAGTCGATCGCCTCTCGATTACTTAGAACGCCGTCAACTATCTCACGATAAAATGGATCGGATTCGCGAGGCGTGGTGTTTTCACCATCGTCATTGAGTCCTATTCGCACAAAGTGGGAGGAGAAGAGATCCGCCGTCTCATGAGAGAAACTTCCCTGCGCGTCACAAAGATAGAGCGCCTGCATCGCGGCTTCGCGGCACATTCGACGAGACTTCATTTCAGTCCTTTTAGATTTCTGACCGATACCGTTATGCAGGGAGATACCGCCTATGATACCTGTTGGGGCGCCTCAACCGAGCACTGCTTAAAAGACCCAATAGCTTAGACTGGTTAGAGTAGATGCCCCAGCTTCTCCCGCTTTGTCCGGAGATACGCCTCACTATAGGGATCCGGGTCGACTACCATCGGTATCCGCTCAACAACGGCGATTCCGAACCGCGATAAAGCGACCGCCTTCGCTGGATTGTTGGTGATAAGTCTAACGGCTCGAATACCCATAGCGAGAAGCATATGGGCTCCCACCGCGAAATCTCTCTCATCTGGATCAAAACCCAAATGCACGTTCGCCTCCACCGTGTCTAACCCCTGGTCCTGGAGAGCGTAGGCGCGGATTTTATTCTCTAGTCCGATACCTCTTCCTTCCTGACGTAGGTACAGGATAAGTCCCGCACCCTCCTCCGTAATCAGCTTCATGGCGCCATCCAGTTGGCGGCCACAGTCACATCGACGGCTGCCAAACACATCGCCCGTAAGGCACTCAGAGTGCAATCGTACGAGCGGAGCATACGACGCCGGCATCTTTGAAATTTCACCGCGAACCATGGCGATGTGTTCCTTCAAACCAGCGTCCTCGACAAACACCGTAGCGTGAAATACACCGTAATCGGTCTCTACATCACTCTCACTCAGTTGACGTACCGCTACCTCATGGAACGCCCTGTACTCTCGAATAGCTTGAATACTAGTGATTTTGAGTCCGTGCCGTACGGCGAAGGCCTGAAGCCGATCTCCGCGGGACATAGTTCCGTCTGGATTAAGAACCTCACAGAGGATACCGGAGGGGCTAAGTCCAGCGAGGCGAGCGAGATCGTAAGCGCCCTCAGTATGTCCTGGGCGCCCCAAAACCCCCGCACTATTGGCGATTAAGGGGAATACGTGTCCAGGGCTCACAAAATCATGCGCTTGCGCGCCTGGCTCAATCAAGGCGCGCATGGTTCGAGCCCTGCCCTCCGCCGTAACTCCATTGGCCCCGACATCTCTGTGATCGATATTAATAGCGAAAGGGGTTTGGAATGGGGAATTATTATTTATAACCTGGAGCGGTAACCGCAAACGCTCAGAGACCTCAGCCGATATACTAACACAGATTAGTCCTCTCGCCTCACGCGTCAGAAACGCCACGATATCGGGAGTGACCTTTTCAGTCGCAAGGATAACATCCCCTTCATTCTCTCGGTCGGCGCTATCAACGACGACGACGGGCTTTCCATCGCGAATGTCGGCCAAAATATCGTTAAAATTGTCGAGGACGAGCTCCGCGTCCCCTGGAGATTTCTTGGCCATGGGATATATCTCAGCTGGGCTCTACCTTCTTGAGCCGCGCTGTTTTTGCCGCGGTTCCCAAGCTCTCGAGAGCGTCCACAAACTGACTGACGTCTGAGAATTCCCGATACACTGAGGCGAATCGCACATACGCTATCTTGTCCATCTTCCGCAGCTCATCGATAACCGCCTCCCCAACGACGCGGCTATCCACCTCACGAACGCACATCTCCTGAAGCTTTCGCTCAATGGTCTCAACAGCGGCGTCTATAGTTTCAGTACTTACAGGCCGCTTCTCGCACGCTCGACGAAGTCCACTTCGAATCTTCTCTCGATCGAACACTTCGCGCCGGCCATCCTTCTTAATAACAGCGGGCAACGCCAACTCAACACGCTCATAGGTCGTGAATCGGTAGCCACAATCCTGACACTCGCGGCGGCGGCGAATCGCTCCGCCATCACCGCGTGAATCAGTCACCGAGCTTTTGTCTGAGTTGCACTTGGGACAAAACATGGCTGCCGTTACATCTCCTAACTATCGCGTCAAACGGTGACGATAGAGAGGGAACTTCTTGCTCAGCTCTCGCACGCTATCGCCAACTGACTTAAGTTTCGCCTCACTCTGAGCGTTTGAAAGGGCCTCGTAGATCAACTCAGCTACTTGAGCCATCTCAGCTACACCCATTCCCCGCGTTGTGAGAGCCGGAGTTCCGAGACGGATACCGCTGCACACAGATGGTGGCTGGGGATCAAACGGCACTGTGTTCTTGTTCACGGTGATTCCGACCTTGTCCAAGACCTCCTCGCCGATCTTACCAGAAACTCCGATGGGGCGGAGATCAACAAGCAAAAGATGGGAATCCGTTCCACCAGATACGATCGTAAGCCCCTTCTTGGTAAGCCCGTCAACGAGCGCTCGAGCGTTAGCGACAACCTGAGCGGCATACGTCTTGAAATCAGGCGCAAGCGCTTCCTTAGCCATCACCGCCTTCGCGGCGATAGTGTGCATATGGGGTCCACCCTGAAGGCCTGGGAACACCGCCTTATTGATAGCCTTGCGATGAGCCTCCTTACCCATCACCATTCCCGAACGTGGTCCACGCAGGGTTTTATGGGTAGTCGTGGTCACGATATCAGCGAATGGAACTGGGGATTGATAGGAACCACCCGCCACAAGACCCGCGTAGTGCGCGATGTCAGCCATGAAGATAGCGCCCACCTCATCAGCCGCTTCTCGGAAAGGCTTCCAATCGATCTGACGAGAGTACGCGCTACCACCAGCGATAATCAGTTTAGGCTTGTGCTCACGAGCGAGTGAACGCACCTGGTCGTAATCGATGAGGCCGTCATTCTCCTTAACTCCGTATCCCACTACCTTGTAGTGCATGCCTGAAAAGTTGACTGGGCTACCGTGAGAAAGGTGCCCACCCTGATCGAGGCGAAGGCCCATGAAGGTGTCTCCAGGCTTAAGGAACGCCTCAAACACGGCCTGATTTGCTTGCACACCGGAGTGAGGTTGCACGTTCGCGAACTCAGCGCCGAAGAGCTCGCACACACGAGCGCTCGCGAGATTCTCGACTTCGTCCACAACGTGACATCCACCATAGTACCGCTTGCCAGGTTGTCCCTCAGCGTACTTATTCGTGAGGGTAGAACCCATCGTCTCAAGAATCGCCTCACTAACGAAGTTCTCTGATGGAATCATCTCTAGGCCGTACTCCTGTCGCTCAGTCTCACGTTGGACAAGCGCAAATACCTCCGGATCAGATTGTTTGAGAGATTTGCTCCGAGCTTCGTAGGATGGCGTGGTGGAAGACATGAATTGCTCCAAAAAATTAGGACAAAAAAGGGCCCTCGAAGGGGCCCTTGCAGCGTACCAAATTATCTCCCATGAGGGATAGGCTTTCGTACGCTCCAGCTATTACGACTGCTTTCCTTGGATGTACTTAGTTACATCATCAACAGTCTGGATCTTCTCAGCATCCTCGTCTGGAATCTCAAGGTCGTACTCTTCCTCAAGAGCCATGATGAGCTCAACGATGTCGAGGGAATCCGCACCGAGATCTTCGATGAACGAAGCCTGAGGAGTAACTTCCTCCAAGCTGACACCAAGCTGCTCTACGATGATCGATTTAACTCGCTCTGATATCTCCTCAGGTGTTGCCATGTAACACTTCTCCTAAATGGTCCAATAATAAAAATACAGTCGGTTACGTCCTGGTTGAGCGAAGATGATTGTCGCTCACACAGCCAATCATGCAAGTGATTGGCAGGATCCCAACGTATCTCTCTCTTCTGAGGTAGGTGCGACGTTTTCTCACAAAGAAAAAACGCCTCGTCGACCTCACAAGAGCCTCTTAAATCGGGTCTCTGGCTTTCGACTTTTTACAACGGGGCGATCTAAGTAGACCCAGCCCTAATAGTCAAGAGGTCGCCCGGCTACTCACAATCCACTCACCTGTTTTTGCGTAGTTAGCCTGTTCTTTTCAGTACTTCTCGGAAATAAAGTGGAACTTTGAGCGTATAACAACTATTTTTTAGGCCAACCAACGACCGAGAGGGACTCTATTCCATCGAGTACTGCGTCGTCGACGTATCGATCCCATTCGTCATAAACTCGTTGTGAAAAAAGAACGAGTGTACCTCGTGCCGCTGCCGGTCTCCTCCCGTCGCGGAGGTGAATCCAACGAAAACTTGAGAAGCGAGCACCTCTGCCAGGCCAAGCGTGTACGCGAGTATCGGGTCGTCGGGGCGCTGCGACAATGGAGATAACCGAACCTCTAGAAGCTGCTGAGCTCCGTCATAGTCAACCCACGCGTGATACAACGTCCCATCGTTAAGGATGAAAGGAGCTTTCGTGGTGGAAAGCGACTGGATGTTTCCGTTAAGATTAATGCCAATGTGATTGTTGTTAGGATCCTTAACACCTCCGTTTGTGAAGGTGTCAAATTCAACAATGAGTGATTGGCCGGACCCTTTATAGCCGAGGTCCCTTCCCTCTCCAGGCAGCGAGCTCAGCGAATTCTGAACGACAAAGGCGATTCCATCAGCTCCAAGCTCCTTTGCTCCAGAGGGTCTCCACATTCTGAAGGAGAAATACGCATTGAAAGATCGATTATCCGCGAGGCTTCGGGGTGTGTGATACAAAGCTGCTCCCGATAAGTTATACCGTTCTCTGGTCAGGCGTAAGTGTCCATCCCTCACCATGGCATCACCCGTCACGTGCACAAGTGCCGCGTTTTCCTGTGTAAAGCTCGGCACAGCGAGAGAAATCGTATCTTGGCCCAAGGCGTTCTCCACGGGCAAAGCGCAGCCGAACATAAGAAGAGCTGTCATGCAGCGAGATACCACCGTACTCATATCGCTATACCCTCAAGTTCAAAGATAAGACTCTAAGATTCCTCGTTGAAGGTATCGTCAGAATTACCGCATTTCATGATGATATTTTGTGACTTCGCTCACGCAATCTTACACGTGTGGCGCCCTCTGGCACGGGCCACCGCTGCCCATGGAGGAATCAACTAGCTAAATACCCCGCCCCCACAGTTCAAGGTCTCGTCCTGGAGCCTCCAGGATGAACGCGCCCGCCCCTGCGACAAACAGGCGCAGGGCGGTGCCCACACGTTGCTACCGGGCGACAAGGGTGTGAATAGCCACTCCCGGGGGATGACGAAGACCTCTGAAAGGGACGTAATACCGCGCAAGGCCAGGATGCACATACGAACGCGTGCGGTCTGTGAGCATGTCCCAGTGCTTGGTGTGTCGATTGAGGTTATCCGCGTATCCCCACCAGCCCATAAATCGCACCCCATCCAAAAGCTTGATCTCCCCCCAATGGGTATGCCCAGAGAGAATAAGATCAACCTCCTTGGGGAAATCACCGCGAATCGCGTCTAGGTTATGGGTTAAGACTATGTTGGTCTCGTCACTCGACACAGCGCTGGGCGGAGTCGGGTTTCCAAAGTAAGCGTCATCCACACCAAAAATGTTGAGAGGAGCGCCTCCGATAGTAAGACGGATGTGATGATTGTTGATGTCATGGAAACCGACCTCCTCTAGTTGCTTGCTAATAATCGCTGGAAGATGCCCGTGATAATCATGATTACCGTGTACCATGAACGCTTGCGGGCATATCTCACTGAGTCGCTTGAGCTGTCGCAAGCTATGAGCACAAAGATCCTCGGGCGTTTTGGTGATTACATCACCGGAGAGAAGTATCAGATCAATTCGTTGATCTCCCTTTTCCAGAAAATCGGCTACTCGACTCATCTCCTTCCAGGGACGATCAACAGACTTCAAAAAATGGATGTCGGAGAGGTGAAGAATGGTCAGACCGTGCAGTGGAAGGGGTAATCGGTCAAGCATTACCTGATATTCGTACACCGATGTCCAATGACTGAGAGGCCACACTCGTTCACTTCGACAGATACTGTCCTTTAGCATCCGGCGTCGATGGATAGATTCCTGACTTCCGGGCTCATCGCGAAACGATACCTTCGCGCCGGCACCCACGGGCTCATGACGCGCGGGTAAGTCACGGGCGTCAGGCGCCCAAGGCCCCTCAAGGGCCGACGCTAGGCGATGTTTCAGGGAAAGTGGCGGGATATGTCGACGCGTAAGGGCGCGAGCCTTGTCTCGTTGCTCCGCGATTAAGGAATTGAAGTCGACACGGGGAAGCGAGATATCTTTGAGGGGATGAGAAATTTTTAAAACACCTTGAGAGGCGGTGTGAGAGGATTTAGGTGACAAGAGCGAGGTCAAGTGGGCGGTGTCTACGAGGTGCATACCGGTAACCTATACCAATGCGAATCGGCCCCAAAGTTAGCGTGAGTTAGAAAGGTGTGAGAAATCTGTGAGCGCGCTGAATAAGCGCTCCTCTCTGATGATCGGAATGCACGTATCCAACCCTTAAGAAGCTTCGCGCCCGCGAACAAAAAAAGGCGACCTCCCTTAGCAGGAGATCGCCCCTTCAATTTTTCACTTGGGGTAAAAACTACATGTACATTCCACCGTTGATACCGATGGTCTGCCCCGTGATGTATCCAGCGCTGTCTGACGCGAGGAACGCGACGAGCTTCGCGACCTCCTCTCCCTGGCCATATCGACCCAGCGGAATCGACTTCATGTGCTCAGCGCGAAGCTTCTCATCGAGAGCAGCGGTCATATCCGTCTCGATAAACCCTGGAGCGACCGCGTTTACGGTAACGTTACGCGACGCAAGCTCGCGGGCAAGCGCCTTGGTCATTCCGATAATTCCGGACTTTGAGGAAACGTACGGAACCTGTCCAGCGTTACCCATCTCGCCCACTACGGAGCTGATGTTGATGATACGTCCCCACTTAGACTTAAGCATAAGGCGAGCCGCGGCCCGAGAGCAAAAGAATGACCCGTTAAGATTAACCGCGAGGGTAGTGAGCCACTCCTCATCCTTCATGCGAAGGACGAGACCATCTTTTGAGATGCCGGCGTTGTTAACGAGGATATCAAGTTGTCCATGACGAGACTTGATGCCGTCGAACGCGTTCTCAACCGCTTGACTGTCTTGAACCCCGAACTTCAACAGCTCCCCGTCTCCACCCACTTCGCGGATCGCGTTTAACGTTTCTTGGGCGGCCTCTGGTGACGAAGAATAGTTCACAATAATGTAGGCACCGGTTTTCGCGAGCTCTATGGCGATGGACCTGCCGATTCCTCGCGAAGCGCCCGTCACAAGCGCGATCTTTCTCTTAGCGTCTGTCATTTTTTTCCTCCATTAATCTCGTCAGCACCCTTGCCATCTTTTCGCCCGCGGGTTGTTCGCTTTTCGAACACCCGCGACCACCCGTTTCCCCCGTCGTGATCCACAGGACCTATCTTTGAATCAAGGTGACCAAGCGCAGTGTGCAGCTGTTGCATCACATCTTCATCAACGAATTTCCGAGCTACACGAATACCGTTCATGATGGCGCGACTCTTAGACGAGCCGTGACACTTGATGGCGATATGACCTAATCCCAGGAGCGGCGCTCCGCCGTACGCTGAAGGGTCGAGCTTATCCTTGAACACACTGCGAAGAACAGGCTTGGCCAACCACAGTCCGAATTTGGCCCGCAGACTGTTCTCCATAGCGGCTTTGATAGAGTCGATCACAAGGCCTACGCTGCCCTCCATAGCCTTGAGGACGATATTACCAACAAATCCATCACACACGACCACGTCGACCACATCGCGAGCGATATCCCGTCCCTCGACGTACCCGATGAAATTAAGGCCCTCGATCTCAGACAACATCATCGCCGCCGAGCGGATAATGTCATTGCCCTTGGAAACCTCTGTACCGTTCGAAAGCAAGGCGATACGAGGGCTCTCAATGCCCAACGCGGACCGGGCGTACTGATGACCCATCAAGGCGAATTGAACGAGCTGAAAAGCCTGACAGCCAGTATTAGCTCCTGAATCGAGAAGAACGGTCGGAGTAGCGCCCACACCCTTTGGAATGAGAGATGCGATTGCTGGACGAGCGATACCGGGAAGGGTGCCCCCAACGAATACGCCAGCGGCCATGATCGCACCGGTGTTACCAGGGCTGACCACCGCGGAAGCTTTCCCCGCCCCAACAAGCTCGAAGGCAACACGAATGGAGGAGTCAGGCTTGCCACGAATGGCTAAACCTGGAGACTCATCCATCTGAATGTATTGAGAAGCGTGATGAACCGATATGAGTGCGCGATCGCTCTCGGCGTACTGATTGAGGAGTTTATCTATCTCCTCCTGGTTACCCACGATGATGGATGATATGCCATCACGTCGAGCAGCCATCACGGCACCCTCGACCACCACTTTGGGACCATGGTCGCCCCCCATCGCATCGACTGCTATGGGAAGCACACCCGATTCAGGCGTCCCTCTTCGTGGCGTCTCAGTCTGGGAGCTCACTGTTTACTCAGGTAACCTTGTTACGCAGCCACTTTGCCTGCAGCGACTTCTTTACCACGGTACGATCCACACGATCCGCATGCACGGTGAGGAAGTACAGGCTCAGCGCACTTAGGACATACGATTGCGTATGTTGGGGAGAGCGCGTGGTGAGAACGTCTCATGTTTCGCTTGGAGCGGGAGGTTCGTTTTTTAGGAACTGCCATAAATCACAACCAATTAACTAATATACCCTAGGGAGCGGAGGTTTTAACACGTCTCCCTAGGGTAACTCAACACTACCAGTCCCTACTTCCGTGAGTTAACGGATGAGAAACTTGGATAAACGGATATTTACTCAGGAACGTCCTCACACAAAGGAGATAAGCCCCTAAAAACCCTACAAAAATACCAACCTCAGTGAGTCCGAGCGGAATATGGTGAGGGCTAACCTCCGGCATGATGATGAGGTAGCGGTCCAGCCACACACCCGTCATGAGGGTCAAACACACCACGGCATAGGTCTTCGGGGTCTTTTTAAGGTCCCGACTAAGCAGGGTGATGAACGGAATGATGAACGCCATCGGGAACACAATCCAAGCCAACCCCTTCCATGGGAACTCACGAGTTCTCAAGATAAGCCACTGAGTTTCTTCAGGGAGATTTCCGTACCATTGCGGCAAGAACTGAGACCAGAACATATAGCCCCACAACATACAGAAACCGAAATTGAGCTTACCGAGATCCCAAAACTGCTGGGAATGGATCTGCGCACCGAACGCTGGGTTCCTCTTGGCGAAGAACATCGTCATAAGCGCAAGACCGGCCCACGCGATGTAGATCTGGCTCACGAACACGAACGCTCCGAAGAGGTTAGAGAACCATACGGGGTTCTGCCCCATGATCATCTCGAACGCGAAGAGCGATACAACGAACATGTAGCAGATAGTAACGATAGGAGCGTTCACCGACATCTTACGCTGAAGCGGAAGAACCTCCCGCTCAGCACCCTTCCATCCAGAGAGGAGGTAACGATGAATCGGAAGCTCCCACTGCGATTTGTCCTTGGCGCGATCGTGAGCGAGCCCA
>JAIXPR010000316.1 GCA_027486155.1 Pseudomonadota bacterium
CCGGTGTGGTGAATGATGGTCGGGGTTCCCTCCGGGGCTAGGTGAATCTCAATCGTACCTTGTTGATTGACCCCCTCTATTTTGGTCACGTTGTCGAACACCTGACGTGATTGCGCTGGTGCGGTGGTGAGCTCCTTGAGTGATGCTGGTGCCGCGAAGGGGGATGGCAGCTGATTCGCTGCGGTTGGGTGTGCTCTTTCTGTGCGTTCGTCGCTGATCTTTGAATGGTTGCTCGTCACCGCGATGTTCACCCCGCGTGGCACGAGCAGCTCAAAGGTTGCCGCGTTTCCGGTGACTTTGAGACAGACACCCTCTGGCTTGGTAATCATCTGTGCTCCACCCCGTTGTGTGGCGTGGATATCGGCGTCAGGAGAGTCCTTGATCGTAACGGTCGAAGCGTTGGCCGTGAGCTTGATGCTCGATAAGCCTGAAAAGTTGCGGGTGTCCTGTTGGAGTGCTTGCATAGGTAGCTTAGGCCTCGTTTGGGCGGGAGATGCTGGGTCGCCCGGGTATACCACAGTGGTTATGAGCGCGACTGACGAAAACGTCACATAATTGCCAGTTTTGGGGCTAAGTTGCCAGAGATACCAGAGGGTGAGAGCTTCGTGCGTTGGTGGTTGCTCACCTGTTCGAAAAATAGCGGAGAGAATGACTGACAATCAGATATGCCCTCACCGTAGGCACGAATCGTGCGCTGAAGGTCGCGGAACGGAAAGGTAGGGCCCGGCTCCTGGCGGGCCGTATGACAACTGGAGGTATCAAGGCCTCATCGATAGGCGAAACGATACGGCCCGCCAGGAGTCTGGCCCTACCGATTCACACAGCGCACCCGTCAGGCGGTTCTCAGCAAGTAACGTTTCAAAACGCACCTTTTCTGGTGGGATTTTTTCAGTGACTGACAGAAGGTTTTAGGTAATCCCCATCCGAGAAAGCCGCGAGACGTAACCCTGTGCCTTTCTGGTGAAGAGCTTCGCGGTCGTAAGGGAGGTGGCGTTCTTAGCTTGCGTGAGCGCATCGATTGCTTGAGATACAAGGGATTGTCTGTTCTCTGATCCGTTTGGTCCAGCCCGTCTTAGTTCAGCGAGGCTTTGTCGCGCAATTGTTCGGATCCGCGTGAGGGATGGTGCGCGCGCTGCTTTCGCGAGCCGCGGCTTCATATCGTCGACGACTTTGGCGAGCACCATATCGCCCCAGGTCGCGTACTCGACTCCGTCGAATTCGGAGAGGAACTGAAGGGAATTAGCGGACTGGAGGTCCACGTGTGTTGAAATCCCTCGGCCACTGAGGTAGCACCGTCCATTTCGTGAGTCGTTCGTCCCGGTCGAGGCGATACCAACCTGCGCGATGTGGTTGCCGAAGAACCTTAAGGCAGGTCCGCCAGAATCCCCGCCACACAGGGAGGTGTCGGTTGGTCGGTGCGTGCTGTAGAGCATCCTCCCATCGGCTTCCCTGACCTCGATATCGCCGATTTTGAACAGTTCCTTATAGGTAGTCATCCTGCGAGCATCCCGCTCACTTAGCCCGTATCCGGCAACGACGAGTCGATCGTAGGCCCGAGGTCGCCGTCCAACAAGGACCGGCACGGGAAGTTTGGTAACATTCTGCTTCAGTACGATTATTCCGATATCGTAGCGGCGCATCTCTACAATAGGCTCGTTGATATCGAAGCTTGAGTCGTGCCATACGCTCTTCACTGCTCGTCGAGCGCCACCGACGAACACCTTATAGTTGTTGGGATTTCCCTCCTCATACACGCAGTGAGCAGCGGTGAGTACGAGGTTTTTTCCTACGAGTGTGCCGGTGCATGAACTAGTCCGGTTTTCGAGGTATGCGATGCGACCCGCGGCGGCATCTGGAGCATAGAAGCCGCCCAGCAGTTTGGCTGATACCTCCTGAGAGAGCGCCTCGTGAAGGCAGGTGAATTGAAGCGCGGTGGCGAGAAAGATGGTGGCGAGGGACGGTAGTAAACGCATCCCCGCAGAGTATCGGGTCTTTGGTTTGAAGGGAAAGGGCTGTACCACGGAATGGGTTGGGTCTAGATCGACCCCAGGTTGGCACATTCGTACAGCAGGTCTCCTTGTCAGGCGAACCCGTATCTCCCAGTGATACAGGTTGTTGATATCGGCGGAGGGGATCTTCATCATGGGGAGGTGTCGTGCAGAAGGGGCTCGTGTGGGCTCCTGCCAGGATACCCGGCGTGCACCTGCTGTCTCTCTCCGCAAAGGATCCTACTATTATGAAGTTGTCTCATCTTATTGTCGCCGTCGCAGTTGTCTGTTCCCTTTCTTGGGAGGCCGTAGCCGATACGAGTCAGCTGAGGGTTCGTGCGCTTCGGCAGGCTCGGAAGGCCGCTCGAATGGCGCCGTCGGCGGAGGTGTCGGCCATGAAGAATACTACCTTCGATGGTATTTGGGGTGGGCGTTTGTTCTTTAACTCCCGCAGCACTTGCGCAAATAGGCTTAATTCTTTCGACTTTCGACACCTATTACTAACAAAAGGCGGTTCAGGCTATCTCTCGACCAATCATGATCGGGACTTCACTGGGCGCTCCCGCGACAAAGGGCGGAGATGGGAGTTTGTAAAAGGAGCCTCCGTCGGTGGTCGTCGGGCAGCGATTGCGGTGGTCTATCATAGCCTTTCTCGCAACGGGAACAGTGCAGGGGCTGGATACGGTTTGAGTATCGAAGGGGTCTGCGATGCGATCTATGCCGGGAATGCGATAAGGCTTGCGCGATAAGAGTAATTAAGACATCGCCTTCCGTCGACAGTGGAGGGCATCCCACTTTGTAATATTTTAAAGCCAGTGAGGGTGGGCCGCTCTCTTGATCTCGCAAAAGACCGAGAGCGGTAGCCAATATAGGCTTGCCATGATTCATAGCCGGATGGGTGTTACCCGGTGCGCCTAATGGCAGTGGGAGCGCGGCATACAGGGCTGGGCTGATGACGCAGCAAGATGCCGCAGCAGTAGAA
>JAIXPR010000389.1 GCA_027486155.1 Pseudomonadota bacterium
AATACATCGAGGCCGCTATTACGGAGAAGCTGGGCAGGTAAAATCGAGGGGAGCCCGTTTGCTCATGCCCTTGAATTCTGCTACCTTGCGCAGTCTCCGTCGTATTCGTGGCTTGTGTGCCAGGTACAGGGGAGTGGTTCGATAGGTCTGAATTCAGGATTGTGGCGGTCTAACCCCTTGTTCTTGAAGCGATTTTATTGAGATTTCGTAGGATTTCAGATGAACGAAAAGGTGGCAAGCGGTGCGTCCGAGTCGGTAGTTTCCCGCACGAAGGGATACGTCACGGAGAGCATCGAGGAGCTTAAAAAGGTTCACTCGCCAACGAGACAAGAGGCGATGAAGATGACGGGGGTAGTGCTCCTCATTATCGCGTTCATCTCCCTCTGCCTTTTCGTGATGGATCTGTCGTTTAACTGGCTCATGGGCAAGATGTTGAGTCGGTAAGACTGTTTGGTAGGCAACGCTGTTTAGAACACAACGCTATGGAAACGAACACAACAGAGCAAAAGTTACAGTGGTACGTCGTTCAAGCCTACGCTGGCTTTGAGATGAAGGCCAAACAGGCGCTTGAAGAGCGAATTCGTTTAAATAACCTCCAGCACCTCTTCGGAGAGGTTCACGTTCCGCAGGAGACGGTGGTGGAGTTAGTAAAGGGACAGAAAAAGACCTCAACGAGGAAGTTCTTCCCTGGGTACATCCTTGTGCAAATGGTTCTCAACGAAGAGACCTGGCACCTTGTGAAGGAAACCCCAAAGATCTCGGGCTTCGTCGGAGATGCCACAACCCCTCAGCCAATAACTGAGGATGAGGTATCTCGTATCTTCACCCAAGTTGAGGAAGGAGCTGCTTCTCCGAGATCTAAGATGAACTTTGAGCAGGGCGACGCCGTGAAGGTTGTCGACGGTCCATTTGCTGAATTCAATGGAACAATTGAAGAGGTTCGACCAGAGAAGGGTAAGGTGAAGGTGTTGATCAGCATCTTCGGCCGTGCTACTCCAGTCGAGCTCGATTTCATGCAAGTAGAGAAGTGCTAAGTAATTGGTATTACTGAGCTCCCTGAAGTTTATAGGTATAGGTGGTACAGATGGCTAAAGAGATTACAACGTTCATTAAGTTGCAAGTGCAAGGAGGAAAGGCGAACCCAGCTCCTCCTATCGGACCGGTACTCGGTCAACACGGCGTAAACATCATGGAGTTCTGTAAGCAGTTCAACGCGAGAACTCAGAAGCAGATGGGTGAGGTGGTGCCGGTTGTGATTACCGTGTACAAGGACCGCTCGTTCACATTCGAGCTCAAGACCGCTCCAGTTTCCTTCCTTATCAAGAAGGCTCTCGGTCTTGAGAAGGGTTCCTCTGTTCCTAACAAGGACAAGGTAGGAAAACTCACCAAGGCTCAGGTGTACGATATCGCCAAGCAGAAGATGCAGGACCTTAACTGCTACGACGAGGAGGCGGCGTTCAAGATCGTTGCTGGAACCGCTCGAAGCATGGGTGTTGATGTACTCAAATAGTCCTGGGGATATTGACTTCTCAGCGTTTAATACCTAGGCTACCCGCTCCTTAATCCCCGTAAAACGGTGGAATAGGCGCTAAAAAGGTGCGGGTTAATCGCTGAAAAGTCCCCGGAAAACCAGTTTAGTTACGTTTTTAAGAGTAGTTATGGCTCGCACAAAAGAGGGAAAGAGAATCCGCGCAGCTCGGGCTAAGGTCCAGGCTGAAAAGCTCTATTCGATGGAAGAGGGGTGTCAGGTTGTAGCTTCAACCGCATCCGCGAAGTTCGACGAGACCGTTGAGGTTGCAGTTCGTCTTGGAGTTGATCCGAAGAAGGCTGACCAAAACGTTCGTGGTTCTATCGCGCTCCCACACGGACTTGGAAAGGCCGTTCGCGTTCTCGTGTTCGCGAAGGGTGACAAGGCTAAGGAGGCTGAGGCCGCTGGCGCTGATTTCGTGGGTGGCGATGACCTCGTTGAGAAGATCAAGGGTGGATTCTTTGATTTCGACAGCGTTGTCGCGACACCAGATATGATGGTTCAGGTCGGAAAGGTAGGAAAGCTCCTTGGGCCGCGTGGTTTGATGCCATCGCCTAAAGTTGGAACGGTTACGTTCGACGTAGGGGAGACCGTTAAGTCAGTTAAGTCGGGTCGCGCGGAGTACCGCGTTGACAAGGCTGGTATCGTTCACGCCGCTGTTGGTAAGGCTTCCTTCGGTCCTCAAAAGATCCAGGATAACGTTTCGGCGTTGTTCTCGGCTCTTAACCGAGCAAAGCCATCAAGCAGCAAGGGCGTATATCTTCAATCAGCTTCGATCTCCCTCACCATGGGGCCAGGCGTAGCTCTCGATGTAGCGGCGCTTAGAGCGTAAGGAGTTTGAAAAATGGATAGAGCTGAGAAGCAAGTAGAGCTTGAGTCAATTGTAAGCAGTTTCTCTAAGGCGCAGGTTGCTGTTTGCGCCGACTACCGTGGGCTGACCGTAGCTCAGGTGACAAAGTTGAGGGGCGAGCTGAAGAAGGCTGGATGTGAAGCGCGCGTTGTTAAGAACACGCTCGCTCGTCTCGCCGTAAACAAGGTAGCTGAAGGTGGTAAGCAGGACGAGGTAGTTAAGTTCCTCGAGACCATCGTAGGCCCAACCCTTGTTGTCACCAACGCGACTGACGCGATAGCGCCAACTAAGGTGCTCGTTAAGTTCGCGAAGGAGAATGATAAGTTTCGAGTGAAGGGATGTTGGCTTGATGGCGCGTATGTTGACGCGGCTGGGGTAGATTCGTTGTCGAAGATGCCTGGCCGAGAGGAGACGTTCGCCATGTTGCTAAGCCTGATTTTGGAGCCTGCTACTCGCCTTGTTCGAGTAGCCTCTGAGCCTGGTACCCAGGTCGTGAGAGCAATCGAGGCTTACCGAAAGAAGCTCGGAGGTGAATCAGCGGCTGCTTAATTGGGGCAGGTTGAGCCGGTGTGCTGAAGAGTTAGTTAATTGTTTTTAGTTGTGTCGAAAGGAAAGGAGTAAAACCATGTCAGAGGCGTATACGTTCGACGGCGTAGTAGATTTCATTAAGGCTATGTCCCTTATGGATGCTGCGAAGATGGTAAAGAAGCTCGAGGAAGAGCTTGGTGTGAGCGCTGCTGCTCCAGTTGCTATGATGGCTGCTGGCGCTGGTGCTGCTGCAGGTGCTGCAGCTGTAGAAGAGAAGACTGAGTTCACCATCATGCTTGATGATGCTGGCGCAGAGAAAGTTAAGGTGATCAAAGTAGTTCGTGAGATCACCGGACTTGGCCTCAAGGAGGCTAAGGACCTTGTTGACGGCGCTCCAAAGCTCGTTAAGGAAGGTGTTGCTAAGGCTGAGGCTGAGGACTTCGTTAAGAAGCTCAAGGAAGCCGGAGCTAAGGCTAGCCTTAAGTAAGCTTGCGCTTAATTACCGACAGCCTCAAACGCTGTTGGTAGTGCAGTGAAAGAGGGGCGGCCCACAAGCTGCCCCTCATCCATGAAGCCGGCCTGTAGGGGCGCAATCTTAGGGTTGCGTCCCTATGGGCTTGTTGATAGGTAATTGGCCGAGCTAAGTCCCCCTAGTCTCTATCGGAAATCTCAGAGCTCGAGGTTCCATTAGTTCCGATTTTAGGGTACAAAGCGTCGTCATTACCGCTTGTTAAACCCTTTCACTTCTAGGTCTAGCTAACCGAACGAGTGAGAGCGGAAGCGCAGCCAGCTTTGTCGGCCTCCCACGGGCGGCATGAGCTTTTTGCCTTTAGAGTCACTTACGTATGACATCAAAAATCAAGACCAATCTCAGACTCCGTAATAGTTACTCCAAGATCGGCGAAGTAGCCGAAATCCCAAATCTGATAGGAATTCAAAAGAGCTCGTACGAGCGGTTCCTTCAATCCAATGTAGAACCAGAGAAGAGAGAAGAAGTAGGTCTTCAAAAGGTCTTCAAATCTGTCTTCCCAATTCGTGATTACAATAATACCGCATCCCTTGAGTTTGTATCGTACAACCTCGGAACTCCGAAGTACGACCAAGACGAGTGTCGCGACCGTGGAATGACGTGGGCAGCTCCACTTCGTGTCACCATCCAACTCGTCCTTTGGGATGTAAACCCAGAGACCGGCGCTCGTAACCTTAGCGCCCTCAAAGAGGACGTCGTTTACTTCGGTGAGATCCCGCTCATGACCGAGCGCGGAACCTTCGTCATCAACGGAACTGAGCGTGTTATCGTTTCTCAGCTCCACCGTTCGCCAGGTGTGTTCTTCGACCACGATGATGGAAAGAGCCACGTATCAGGCAAGCTTCTCTATTCGGCTCGTATCATCCCGTACCGTGGTTCGTGGATCGATTTCGAGTTCGACGTGAAGGATGTTCTCCACGTTCGTATCGATCGCCGTCGTAAGTTGAACGCCACCGTTCTTCTCCGCGCGATCGGAATGACCGCTGACGATATCGCTTCGACTTACTATAAGACCGACACGGTCATTTTCGGAGCTAAGGGACTCGTTACCAAGGAGTTCCGTCCAGATCAATTGGAAGGCCAGAAGGCTGTCCGCGAGATCAAGGCTAACGGCAAGGTACTCGTTAAACAGGGCGGTAAGTTCAACAAGGCTGTTATCCGACGCCTCAAAGAGGCTGAGGTTACTGAGATCGAGATCGGCCCAGAAGCTGTTGTTGGCATGATCGCAGCTGAGACGGTTGTTCAAGCTACTGAGGATATCGTTAATTCCAAGAGCGGCGAGGTTATCGCTGAGAAGGGTGAGGTTCTCGTTGGCTGGGATGTTATCCGCGAGCGCGTGGGATCCGCCGTTCTTGAGCTCGATGAGAAGGAAGCTAAGTCGATCTGTGAGCGTTTCGAAGTTATCGTTAACGCCGGCGATGAGCTCAAGGGCGATAAGGTTAACTCAAAGGGTGAGATGGTGGAGAAGGGTAAGATCACCCTTCAACGCGAGCTTGGCCTCGATCGTATCCGGGTTCTCTACCTCGACGACAACCACATCGGTGAGTCGCTGTGGAAGACCCTGGTATCGGACAAGATGTCGGGCGATAACTCGCTCTACTCACGACTCTCGGGTCGTCCAACGATCGACAGCTTGATTGAGATCTACCGACGTTTACGTCCGGGAGACCCTCCTCGTCCAGAGACAGCGCAAGCTACCTTCAAAAACCTCTTCTTTAATCCTGATCGATACGATCTCTCTGACATCGGTCGATACAAGATGAACCACAAGCTCTACATCTCGCAGGGCCGTGAGGCTCCGCCGATGGATCAGGGCGTTCTTTCTCCTGAGGACATCAAAGAGACCGTTCGTTACCTTCTTGAGCTCCGTAACTCGACGGACGGTCAGAGGTACTCGATCGATGACATCGACCACCTCGGCAACCGACGCGTTCGCGCCGTAGGTGAGTTGATTGAGAACCAATACCGAATCGGCCTCGTTCGTATGGAGCGAGCCGTGAAGGAGCGTATGGGTATGCAGGACATCGATACCCTCGTTCCTCAGGACCTCATTAACTACAAGCCGGTAGCGGCTGTGGTGAAGGAGTTCTACGGTTCTTCGCAGCTTTCACAGTTCATGGACCAGACGAATCCGCTTTCCGAGGTGACTCATAAGCGTCGTCTCTCAGCCCTTGGACCAGGTGGACTTACTCGTGACCGCGCGGGCTTCGAGGTTCGTGACGTTAACGCGACTCACTACGGACGTATCTGTCCGATTGAGACGCCGGAAGGTCCGAACATCGGTCTTATCGCGTCCCTCGCTGTGTACGCTCGTGTAAACGAGTTCGGATTCGTTGAGACTCCATACCGCGTCGTTGATAACAACGGCCGTGTATCGGATGACATCGTGTACCTCTCAGCGCTTGAGGAAGAGCGTGAGACGATCGCTCCAGCTTCTATCCCGATGGATAAGAAGGGGAACATCGAGGAGCAGAACGTACCGGTACGCCGTAACGGTGAGTACCTTCTCGTTCCACCTCCAGAGGTGACGAAGCTTGATGTCAGCCCGAAGCAGATCGTTTCAGTTGCCGCATCCCTCATTCCGTTCCTTGAGAACGACGACGCTAACCGCGCGTTGATGGGATCGAACATGCAACGTCAGGCTGTACCGTGCTTGCGAGCACAGGCTCCGCTCGTCGGAACCGGAATGGAGCACATCGTTGCTCGTGACTCCGGGGCGACGGTCGTAGCTAAGCGCGCCGGCCGAGTAGTGTCCGTTGAGTCTGAGCGTATCGTTATCAAGGCTGACAAGACTGGGGATGACGCGCTCGACACGGGCGTAGATATCTACAAGCTTGTTAAGTACCGGCGTTCGAACCAGAACACCTGTATCACCCAGCGTCCTATTGTGCGCGTTGGTGAGAAGATCGGCGCTAACGAAGTTATCGCTGACGGACCATCGACAGATATGGCGGAGCTCGCCCTCGGTCAGAACTGTGTGGTCGCGTTCATGCCATGGAACGGCTACAACTTCGAGGACTCCGTATTGATCAGCGAAAACCTCGTAAAGAAGGATGTGTTCACATCCGTTCACATCGAGGAGTTCGAGTGTATCGCTCGTGATACCAAGCTCGGAAAGGAAGAGATTACTCGAGACATTCCGAACGTTGGTGAAGAGGCTCTTAAGAACCTCGACGAGTCCGGAATCATCCGTATCGGAGCTGAGGTTAAGCCAGGCGATATCATCGTTGGTAAGATCACTCCAAAGAGCGAGACCCAGCTCAGCCCAGAAGAGAAGCTCCTCCGAGCTATCTTCGGAGAGAAGGCAGGAGAGGTTCGTGATAGCAGCTTGAAACTCCCACCTGGAGTTGAGGGAACTATCATCTCCGCTCAGGTATTCTCCCGCAAGGGCACTGATAAGGACGAGCGCACAATCGAGCTTGAGAAGCGAGAGATCTCTCTCCTTGAGCAAGATCAGCGTGACGAGATCAACATCCTTCGTGACGCCGCGATGAGGGAGATCATTGAGCTTCTCGATGGCAAGTCCACGACAGCTCGTTTGATAGACGACAAGCGTAATGAGCTTATCGCCAAGGACGCGAAGCTCTCGGCTGAGTTGCTTAACTCCGTATCGTTCGAGTACCTCCGAGATATCCAAGTCGGAGACGAGGCGATTCAGAGCCAGATCAACAAGGTGGTTGTTCGTACCGGTCAGTTGATCAACAACAAGCGCGCGTACCTCAACGAGAAGATCAAGCGTCTCAAGGAGGGTGATGAGCTTGCGCCTGGAATCATCAAGATGGTTAAGGTGTTCGTCGCTACCAAGCGTAAGATCCAGGTAGGTGATAAGGTGGCGGGTCGTCACGGAAAC
>JAIXPR010000245.1 GCA_027486155.1 Pseudomonadota bacterium
GAGTTCCTTTTTGTCCATGCGGGCATTAATCCCGCAAGGGCCCTCACCGACCAGACGCCCCACGACCTCATGTGGATACGAGGGGAGTTCCTTCCCGCGGAGCATAACGCCGGGAAAACAGTGGTTTTTGGCCACACCCCCTTCGCCGATGTGATGATCCATCTACCCTATAAGATCGGAATCGATACCGGTCTGGTCTACGGAAACCTCCTGACCGCTGTGGAGTTGGTTGAGGGCACGGTCTTTCAGGTCGACCAGGGAGGGGAGCAAGTTACTGTTTCCTCAATGAGAGACCGTTTGGACAGTGGATCTGATTGATCATTTATCCTATTGTCCTCCTTGGAAATTAAGCCACCCGCTGCGTTAAGTTCCGGCTCGTGAGGCCTTCACCGCCCAAGCTGGTTCGATGATGTCGCACAGAGAGGATTCGTCCTTCGCTCGTTGAGGGGGTGTGCCAGTTTAGTACTGAGGAAGAAGTATGTCGCAACCAAGTGTTGGAATGATCGGTTTGGCAGTGATGGGTTCTAATTTGGCTCGGAACATCGAGAGCCGTGGATTCCCAGTGGCTGTCTATAATCGCACCGGCGAAGTTACCAAAGAATTCATGACCAAGTTTGGTACCCGTGATGGTAAGCCGGCAGGATTTGTCGCTTCGTACACCATGGAAGATTTCGTGAAGAGCATGAAGGCTCCACGGCAGATCTTCATCATGGTTAAGGCTGGTGCTGGTACAGATGCTGTTATCGACCAAGTCGCGCCACTCCTTGACAAGGGCGATATCGTTATCGACGGTGGTAACGCGTACTTCAAAGATACGGTTCGACGCGAAAATAAGCTCCAGGCGATGGGACTCAACTTCCTCGGTATCGGAATCTCTGGTGGAGAGGAGGGCGCGCTTAAGGGGCCAAGCCTTATGCCGGGTGGACCTCGTGACGCCTGGAATATTGTCGCTCCGCTCCTTGAGAAGATCGCGGCGCAGGTCGATGGTCCGTGCACGAATTATGTTGGACCGGATGGCGCCGGTCACTTCGTCAAGATGGTTCACAACGGGATTGAGTATGGCGATATGCAGCTCATCGCCGAGGCCTACGACATCTTGCGCAATGTGGTCGGGTGCAAGCCAGAGGAACTCGCGTCTATCTTTAGCACATGGAACAAGGGAGTTCTCTCCTCGTACCTGATCGAGATCACCGCTAAAATCTTCGCCAAGAATGATCCTGAGGGAGCTGGAGCTCTGGTTGACAAGATCCTCGATAAAGCTGGCCAGAAGGGTACAGGGACGTGGACCGCGCAGATCGCGCTCGACCTTGGTATCTCTATCCCAACTATCTCATCAGCTGTTGACGCTCGTACCTTGAGCAGCATGAAGGATGAGCGCGTGAAGGCTTCAAAGGAATTCAAGGGCCCTTCGGTTGAGGACTTCACCGGGAGTCGAGAGGAGTTCATCTTGGCTGTTCATGACGCCTTGTACGCCTCAAAGATTATGTCCTACGCGCAAGGAATGAATCTTATCGCGGCCGCCTCTAAGCAGTGGAACTGGGATCTGAAGCTCCACGAGATCGCGGCGATGTGGAAGGGAGGATGTATCATTCGAGCTAAGTTCCTTGATGAGATTCGACGAGCCTTCGCTTCGACCCCAGCGTTGTCAAACCTACTCCTCGATTCCTTCATGAAAGGAGAGGTTACTCGGTGCGTGCCGAACCTGAGAAAGGTGGTAGGCACCGCGGTTAGTCGTGGAGTTCCGGTTCTGGGCTTCGCCGCTTCACTGGGATACTTTGATAGCTACCGAACCGCGTCGCTCCCACAGAACCTCACGCAGGCGCAGCGCGATTTCTTCGGTGCTCACACCTATGAGCGAACCGATACCTCCGGGGCGTTCCACACGGAGTGGGAATAGAGGATAGACGCTATCCTTAGCAGCAAAGGGGCCTGTGAGGGAATAACATCCCGAGGGAAGCGAGGCAAAGCCCAACGTGAGCGTGCTCGTAAACGTGAACGTGAACGTACCCGGAATGAAAAAACCAACGTTTTCGGGTACGTTCACGTTTACGAGCACGAGCACGTTCACGTGCCGATCTCCACAGTCAGACTATTAGTGGGTTTTGCCTCACTTCCCGAGGGGATAAAACCCTCGGGCTTTTTTTCTGTGCGCTCTACGGCCGCCCCAGGAGCTTGTGCCTATACATCTCGACGTGACGAATCCGGTAGGTATCGTCTTGGTCCTGTATGATTGGGCGATCGAGTCCAGCAATTGCCGATACCAGAGCGGCGATGCCCTTCAGGAATTGAGGTCCGGGACGGTAGATATCGGTCCCAGGAGCGAAGAATACAGCCCCCCGTTTTACCGCCGGCAGATCCTCCCAACCTTCCGCGGTTTCTAGAGCGGTGAGCCGCCGGACGCTCTGATTGAGAAAAGCGTTGTGTGGCGCCACGAAGATAACATCGGGTCTTCCGGTGACGATCTCTGCCCAGGGCACCTCCCCGCATGTTGACTGCTCTTTCCGTTCCAGTGGTTGAGCTCCGAAGAGGCGAATCAGATCATCCATCCACCCCGCCTCAACGATATAGGGACTGGCTTCAGAGAGGACCACTACCTTCTTGCCCTTGCACAGCATTGTGTACGAGTCGACCCATTCAGTAACGTGGGATTTTATCTCATCGACGATCTTCGCCGCTCGCTCTCTTTTTCCGATGAGTCGTCCGATCTCCTCCATCGTGCTGTAAAGCGTCTTCAATGAGTTGATATTTAGGTCTCGTATCGCGATGCGTTTTCCCAGCGCTTTGTAGAGAACCTCTTCCGCCCAGGGAATAAATTTTTCTTTGTCAGGATGCGCGATCTCAGCGAGGATGAAATCGGGCACGCAGTCGATCATCTGCTCAATATCGACCTCATAGCTTGTGAGACCTTGAGCGACACGCGCGAGGTCTTGAGTGCTTGCGATAAACTTACCACGACGACCGGTGGTGAGAATTTTCGCTTTGGTCGCGTTTTTTGGGACTGAGCACACATGGGTAACTCCCACGAGATCCCAGCCAACTCCGCAATAGTCGAGTGTATCTGTGGCGAATGGATGAAGTGAAACGATTCTCATGCGCGGCGCACTCAACTATTTCCTCGGATTCAAGTCTCCTCGGAGCATCGATTCTTTGGTCATCAATCGGACAACTTTATTTTCAAGAGCCTCAGTCGAAAATGGCTTACTCAGAAAATCCGATACCGTTGACTGGGTGGAGATTATCTCGTCGATCTCCTTCAGCGTCCCGGTAAGCATGAGAAAGGGAGTGTCTTTTATGCGTTCGTTGTCGCGGATGTATTGGAGAAGCTCGAATCCGGTCATCGTTGGTAGTTGAGAGTCGGAGACCACGAGGTCGAAGGCCTCATTTCGAAGCCGGCGAACCGCGGCAGCGGCGTCTCCGACCTCTATGATATTTTGCACACCTAGGTTCGCTAGGCTTTTGGTTATGACTTTCCGCGCAAAAGACGTATGGTCTATCACGAGTACTTTGAGGTTCCTATCCTTGGCTATCGTGTGCGTCATCGCGCTCCTCTCCCATCACCTAGTGTCGGCCTTAAGGGGCGGGTTCTTGAGAGATTGGGGCGATATTTCCTAAGGGTTTGAAACTATTGGACGAGATGAGCTTCGAATTGATCAGCTAAGCACCTGCTTTGCCAAGAGTTCCAACCCTTCCCAACTAATTTGAATACCGATGCAGGTAACGAGGAACGAGATGAGTCGCATGAGGACCGCGGTGCCGCTCTCTCCCAAGCTTTTCATGACGAACGCTGAATACTGGAAACACAGGTAGACGAGCGCGGATACCGCTAAAATTCCGATGACATCTCCGGTTTGGACGAGAGCGGTGCCAATAACGTCTCCTCTCTGACTGTGTGCGCTCAGCGTTATCGCTACCGCGACACATCCCGGCCCTACTGTTATCGGGAATGTGAATGGGTAGAACGCCCGAGACCACAAGGATGAGGATTCAGTGACGACCGCGTTCGACTTGTCGTGGTCCTCAGCTGAGTCCTGTTTGTTCAGCATCTTCCAGCCCATGGACGCGAGCACGAAACCACCCACAGCTTGAACGATCGGTATCGATACGCCGAAGAACTCCAGCAGATGACTTCCGAGGAGCAGAGATCCGATAAGGAGAGCGGCGGCGTTTATCGCTACACGACGAGCGAGTTGTTTTCGGTTCTTTGGATCAGAGCCGGCGGTGAGGGATGATAGAATGATCGCCGTCCCGATCGGATTCACGCACGGCATGAGAGCGGTAAAGCTTACGGGAACAGCTTTAAAGAGAAGCTCTATGTTGGAAAAGATGAATTGAAAAGTAGGGAAGTCCAACATGGGTATCGCGCTCATCCGATCGTAATAATGCGCCGACTATAGAGGTGGAGTCGCGACCATCGCAAGCGGATTAGAGCCGGCTCGGCTTGGTCTCAAGGATTCCAAGCACTTCGCAGTGGTTAGTCATCGGAAACATATCAAATGGCGCCAGGGTTTTGAGATGGTAGTTCGAGGTCATGCCGCTTACGTCGCGGGCAAAGGTCTCCGGATCGCAGCTCGAATAGAGGATGGCGGCCGGTTTTAGATCGAGAAGCCTCTTTCGAATCCCCTCGGATAGCCCCCGTCTCGGTGGATTCACGATCACCAGATCAGGTTGGTCGGTGAGGGAGTGAGAGAGGAAGTTCTCAACATCGGCGGCGAAAAACGAGGCGTGAGACGCGGCCATGCGGGATGCGGAAAGGTGCGCGCTTTCGACCGCCATGGGAGAAACCTCGACGCCGATAATGTGCGGCACCGAGGAGGCGATTGAGAGTGAGAATCCGCCGACCCCACAAAAGAGGTCGAGCGCGCGCGAGAACGAGTTCTCTCTCACATAGTTTGCCGCTCGGTGGTAGAGCGCTTCCGCGATCTCATGCGTTACTTGCATGAACGATTGGGGCATAAAAGAGAGGGTGATGTCGTTATAACGAACCTCGATCGAGCGCTGATGGGTGAGTATCTCCTCCTCTGGTCCCTCAAGGATAGCGGCGGGAATCGGCTGAATGTTACAGCTGATCACGGAGACCCACGGATGTCTCGCTTGAATCTCTGCGACGCTTTCCCTGACATGGGGAATGGCCTCCGGACTTCGAAGAACGAAGCGAACGATACCTTGGGACGCGTCATGGTTGTTCATGACGATGATGTTTTTGAGCTCGCCGGTACGCTCTTCAATATTGTAAGGCGTCAGGTTCCTCTCTCGGATCACCTCTTTGAGTGTGATGAATAGCTCCTGCACATGAAGGGGGGTAAGTGGACATTCCGAGAGATCCTGGGTGGAGAGGTCTGAGCGGACGATGCCGACACTAGGGCAGCGCGGGCTACCGGTAACGCTCACTTTTGTCTTACACCGCGAGCCCCAGGGGGATACTGGAACGTGAATCGGCTCGATGACGTGAGGCGTAAGCCCACGGTCAGAGAGCGCTTTCAGCACCAGCGCCTCTTTTGTCGCGATACGTTTCCCCCGTTCAATGCTAAGCAGCGAACATGAGTTGCACGTTCCAGCGGTGAAGTAGGGGCAGGTCGCGTTTTCGTAGGCGGAATTCATAGTGCGATAGTACAGGGGGGGCAGCGGCTTTGGAAGGGTCGACGGGGGCGCCGGATCTATTATTGATCGATTGCAGACCACAACGATCGATTGCTTCGCGCACATCTCATCGGTGTACACTATGGCTCAAAAGCAGGGTGAAAATTTGATATCCCGAGGTAGTTGAGATTATTTCCGATGTACGTTGCGGCTCTGGAGTACTCATGTGGCTTTGATAGCGTACGGTGTGCCAGCGGTGCAGGGAGATGTATGTCTGGGTGCGTTCGTCGGGATGGGCTCAATCGCACAGCAGACACGAGGTGCGCTGTCCTCTCGGGGAGAGCCGGTGTCGAAACATGCACGACGACCAGTGCTGCAAGCGGTCGAGCTGCCCTGGTATGATTTCCCTGCCCGACACCCTCTCACTTGTGGGTTGCCACCAGAGGAGTCTGGTTTGTGGCTAGCGTAGGGTAAGTGCCCTCTTCAAAAAATAGCCTTCAATTATTTTTCGTGTGCTACTCAGGGTTTCGACAGGTAGGTCCAACGCGGTTCCTCTCATAGGTAACGATGAGGTCGGTTCGCTGTCCTCCCAAGATAACAACCGTAGTATCACTCGGGGTGGAGTAGCCGCTAACAGGCAGAAGGTTCACCCTGTAGTTGCTCCCAGGTGTCAGACTGCCCATCTGATTGCCTGAGCGCGTATAAGAC
>JAIXPR010000234.1 GCA_027486155.1 Pseudomonadota bacterium
CGCTCTATCGATCGACCATCCGGTAGGGCCCGACTCCTGCCGGGCCGTATGGCTACTGGAGGTATCAAAGCCTCATCGACAGGCGAACGGTACGGCCCGCGAGGACGCGGGCCCTACCAATTCCTGGGTCAACATACCGTGACGCTCTATCGATCGACCATCCGGTAGGGCCCGACTCCTGGCGGGCCGTATGGCTACTGGAGGTATCAAAGCTTCATCGACAGGCGATGCGATACCCGCGCCTGTTGGGGTAAGGAGTTGCCGATTCATCAGGCCATGCGGGTATCACGATGTTCCATAGCCATTCAACGCGACTTAACGTACAAAGTTATGGTCTGATTGCGCCGGCGAAGCTCAATCACGCAGTTGTTCATTTGTGAGGGTGCCCCATATGAGGTTTCATCGGTTTCTTGGACTCCCGCTCGTTGCTCTATTGTGCTCGTGCGCGGCGGTAAAGGTAAAAAGTGTCGATCCGACCGACACCCTGCGTGAGTTTCGCCAAGACATCCTGTCCTCCGACACGCTGAGCCCCTTTTCTTTGCAAGCGCTTCGCATGGCTGGCATCACCCAGGGGCAAGCTCTTGAGGAGGGTATCGGTGATGATGATCGGATTCAGTTTGAGAAGTTCGCCACGCCGATTGATCGAGCGTATGTGGAAAGTGAACTCGCTATTGGCCGCGCGCAGCTTCTTGAGCGCACCCAGCCAGAGAAAGCGGTGGGTCTCTATCTCCACGCGGCGGATCTCTCCTCTCAGGGCTTCTTCCTCAAGGATTGCAAAGCGCCCGTTGATATTCGATGCGATAGCTTTAAGGTGTTCTACGATCGGGCTGTGCGTGGGGTGGTTGCCTACCTGACGGAGAAGAAGTGGCAGGTTAACGCGCCGCTTGAATTCCCTTCGGGCGCCGGCAGGACCTTCGACCTTAATGTCACGCGAAAGGGGCCAGTGGAGGATCCCTCTGAGTATGCCTCGATCATTCCGGCCTCGTCCATCGGCTTAGAGGGTTTGACGAATCGACACCGTCAGAACGGAATCGGCGTAAGCCTCGTGGCGTGTCGACCCCGTCGGGACGGGAGCCGTGAAGAGATGTACCTTCCGCGAGTGGGTGTTTGTCTCCCCCTCACAGCGGTCGTTCGCTTTCCGAAACAGAATTGTCATGAAGCTCGGTGTGAGGCGTGGCTTGATCTCGTGAACTCCGTTACCGGAGAGACGCAGTATAAATATAACGGCGCAACCTTACCGTTAGCGGCTGATTACACAGCTCCGCTCGCGGCTCTTGTCGAGAAGACCGGCATGAGTGGATGGGACGGGCTCTTTGACGCTATTCAAGGGAATGAGGAGCTCCTCAAGAATACCGGCTTCTATACCACCGAGCCGTATAACGCCGGTAAGATCCCTCTGATCACCGTGCATGGACTCTTCTCGAATCCGCTCACCTGGCTTGATGTGCATAACGACTTAATGGGAGATCCGGTCATTCGGGAGACCTACCAGGTCTGGCACTATCTCTATCCGACATCGTTGCCGATCGTTGAGAACGCGAAGACCTTTCGGGATAAGTTGGACGAGCTCCACAATTACCTGGTGGCAACCTCGCCGAAGGGCAAGGCTCCTAAAAATATGGTGGTCGTCTCGCACAGCATGGGCGGGCTCTTAACCCGAACCGCTGTCGTCAAAGATAGTCGAGGCTTGCAGGAGTTCTTCTTCGGAGACCCTGAAAGGGTCCGCGAGTTGGACAAGGAGGTTCAAGCGCAGATAGAGGCATACCTCAACTTCAGTCGTAAGCCATACATCGATCGCGTAGTGTTCGTCGCTGTGCCACATCGAGGTAGTGATATCGCTGATAACTGGATGGGGCGGATTGGTCGGGCGCTTCTCTCCTTACCTAAGACGGTGGTGCAGAAATCGGTCGCGGTCGCCCGAGGCGCTCGAAATATTATTCGTCCTGACCTGCGAACGGAGTTCGACAGCGGGGATCCTTCAAGTATTCGGGGTCTCTCCGCGAAGAATCCGACGCTTATCGCGCTCTCGGGTCTTGAGATCGACTCGCATGTTCCCTATCACTCTATCATCGGTGACCGAGGGTTAGGAGATACGCCTAACAGTTCGGATGGCGTTGTAGCGTACACGAGTTCTCACGTTGATGGGGCAGCCTCCGAGCTTATCGTACCGGCTGACCACACCGCGCACGCGCATCCTAAAGCTGTGGGTGAGATCCGGCGAATTTTGCGCATCCACATCGACCAGATCGTAAGGGATACCCCTCCAACGAAAGCAGAGACTAAGCGCTAGAGAGGGCCTCAAACCGCGATGAAGAGCTTCGTATACAAGCTGGTGTGGCTTATAGTAGTGGTGGCGCTTGGTGGATGGAGTCTTTTGGTGCTTCTCTATTCGCCCGCGCTGCCGACACCGATGCGGGTCTCTGTAGCGGCAATAGTCGGGGCCGTTCTGCTTACATCTTTTTTTAGATGGAGATATCGTCGATGGCTTCGGGTGGTAACCTTGATAATCTTTGCCACAATCGGCGCGCTGTGGACATCTCTTCACCCCTCAAATAATCGAGAATGGACACCCGATGTCGCGCAGGCTCCCTGGGGCGAGATTCGAGGTGACGAAATAATCGTTCATAATGTCAGAAATTTCGTCTATCGCACGGAGGATGATTTCGACGTGCGGTATGAGGACCGTGTTGTTCGCCTGAGCGATCTGTCGGAGGTCGACATCCTGGTGACCTATTGGGCGGGCAAATCGATCGCCCATATCATGGTGAGCTTCGGCTTCGGTGATAAAGAGTACCTCGCCGTGTCCATCGAAACCCGCAAGGAAAAAGGCGAATCCTACTCAGCGGTGAATGGCTTCTTCCGTAATTACGAACTCGCCTACGTTGTGGCGGATGAGCGAGATGTCATTGCCCTCCGAACGAACATCCGAAATCCCGAAGAACGGGTGTATGTGTTGCGGACGCAAATGGCACTCGAGAATGGACGCAAGCTCTTCCTTGATTACATCAACAGCATGAACAAGCTGCGCCAGCATCCAACCTTCTACAACACCCTGACCACAAACTGCACGACCCAGGTACTGCGACACGTATGGGCATTTGGCAGTGACGCCAAGTACAATTGGCAGATTCTCCTCAGTGGCTATGTCCCAGAGTATCTCTATGAAAATGACACCCTGATGCCGGGGTTGAGTTTGGATGAGATCATGGAGCGCTCGCTCGTGAATTCCAAGGCGCACGCCGTGCCTTTGGACGAGAACTTCTCTCGGGCTATCCGCGTAGGGGTGCCGCAGCCTCCGGCGCGTGGCAGGGGCGACCGGCGTTGGTGAGGTGAATCCATCGTGTAGGTCCGGTCCAAAGTATTCGCCGCATCTACCTAAGATACCGCAGCAATTTACGGCTTGGTCGGTTCCGGAACCTATGAACTAGCGAGACGTCCAGCGGGATTGAATCGCTGGGGGGCACTCAGAGGGTCATAATTTGGGTGCATCACCGGTCGTACCATGCCAAGGTAATACCGTTCAGCTTGAAAAAAGGGGGCCGCATGACCGCAATCCAATCGCTCGCGCAACGAGTGGCCAATCTATATGTAACGTTAGTAACCCCCGAGAACACTCGCCGATTTGAGGAGTTCATCATTCGGCTGGCCGTTATCTTCTTTATCGGTCACCTCGCGCTTATCTTCCTCTTCAATCACGTACCAGCCCTCTATAGAGGACATCACTACAACTACCTCAAAGCGATCTACACCCCCTTTAGCTTCATCTTGGTGTACGAGGTATTCCTCCTCATCATCATTCTCCCGGAGTCGATGACCGAATTCATCGCCAAGCAGTTTGAGATCATTACTCTGATTACCCTACGAAGCTTCTTTCACGACATAGCCAGCGTGCCGATGCATGGCACCATTCATCTCTCGGATCCTGCTGTCCTCGATCTCGGCTATGATCTCATAGCCTCTATCGGTATGTTCTCGCTCACGGTCATCTTTCATCGATTACACCATCGGTCGAGAGACCATGAATCGGCTGTAATCCCTCTGCAGAACTTCATTCATCTGAAGCAATCTGTCTCCTTTCTCCTGATCTTGGTGCTCATCGTGACAAGCTCCTATAGCTTGGTCGCGTGGACCTCGGGAGTCATCGATGCGTTGATCAACCACTCGGATTTCCCTGACCCCAACGCATACTTCTACGTCGATTTCTTTAACGTCATGGTGTACGCGGATGTGCTCCTTCTGATCATATCGTTTTTGTATGACTCCTCATTTTTCACGGTGGTGAGAAACGCCAGTTTCATTATATCGACGGTTTTGTTGCGTTTATCGCTGAGCATGGAGCGACCCACAAATCACATAATCGCCCTGATAGCCTTTATCTTCTCCGTTATTATCATGGCGGTGCTTCACCTTCGGACGAAGAGATGGCTTTCGCCGCGCCATCCGACAGCGCGATGACGGAAAATTAAGTTTGAGATAAAGGGACGATAACCTTTCCCTATTTGCTTCCTTGGCTATCCCCCTCAAGCTTCTTAGCAACTCTGGCGCCGAGTTTGGTTTTAGGTGCCGCGGCGCTCATCGCTTGGATATTTGAGCGCCCCTTCACGGGTTTATTACCCCTAAGATTTCTCTCAGAGACCGCGCGAGGATCGCGCGAAGCCCTAAGATTGATCCTAAGATTTATCTCAGAGACCGCGCGAAGGATCGCGCGAAGCAACAAAAAATCATTCCTAGCGATTAATGGCTTTCGTCCAATAACCCATGTACCGAAGTGTAGGGAGCGCTATGTCGTACCATCC
>JAIXPR010000180.1 GCA_027486155.1 Pseudomonadota bacterium
GATAAAATTCATTCACCTCTAATTTTCCACGTTCTCCAGCCTGAAGGCCGATATTCTCTAATCCGAGATCTTTTGTGGCGCTCGATCGACCCGCTGAATAGAGTACACAATCAGATACCAGTACCTTTCCACTTTTGAGGATCGTTACGACCTGTCCGTCATCCCGGGAGGAGCAGCTCTCCACCTCCTCCCCTAATCGTAATTGGGTCCCCATGCTCCGCATCTGGTACTGCAGGCACTCGATGATCTCACCGTCCACAAAACTGAGGAGACGCTTTCGCGCGTCGACGATAGTCACGCTGACTCCGAGCGCGGCGAACATAGAGGCGTACTCGGTGCCGATGACTCCCCCTCCCACGACCGTGAGCTCCCGAGGTAGCTCTTTCAGCGAGAGGATATTATCACTATCGAGGATCGTCGTTTGATTAAACTCAACGTTCGGCGGGCGATGGGGCTGCGCTCCCACGGCGATGACAAACCGGTCAGCGGTTCGTTTAATCGAGCTTGATGAGGCCAACGATGAGATCTCAATCGTGTGAGGATCAAGGAAGCGGGCGTGCCCATGAAGAATATCGACGTGATTCCGTTGAAGCTGGTGTTTGATGGTCTCGATCTCTGCCTCCATGGTCCAGTTGCACCGAAAGGTCAGGTCCGACATCTTGATGTCCCCCTTCACCCGGAACCCCATGCCGTAAATCGACCGCTGACGGTATCCCGAGAGGAAAACTACCGCCTCCTTGAAGGTTTTGCTCGGAATCGTCCCGACATTGACGCATACCCCTCCTACCACCTCTCGTTGGTCGACTATCGCGACCCGTTTCCTGATCTTAGAGGCCTGTACGGCCGCCCGCTGTCCGGCGGGACCGCTGCCAATAACCAAGAGATCGTAGTCGAACGTATCGGTTTTCGCGGCCATGGCGCTCCTTCACCCCTCAAAACGCCACCCTCTCCCCCCGTCACGAGCCCCATCAGGAGACCGAGCATCAATCCCCAACCTGACATTGATTCCCGGGGGCAAAGGTGCTTTATTTTACCTGCCTAGATCGGTGGGAGACCTATCAATTAACCACCTAAGGACATTAGTTTTCTTATGATTTCCGAAGATGAGGTACAGAAGCTCGCCAATCTAGCTCGCCTTGAATTAGATCCGGCCCTTACCCCGATCGTTACTGGACACCTAAATTCAATCATTGGGTATGTGCAGCGTCTTGATGAAGTAGACACAACCGGCGTTGAGGCGATGAGTCACGTCCATGGCTCAACCAACGTGCTGCGTGAGGATCAGGTGCTTGAGCCCGGTAGCGTCCCTGACGCGACACCGCTCGGCGACCCGACCGTTCCACCACAACCGATGCTCGATACCCAAGCGCTCCTTCAGAACGCCCCCGACGCATCCGGCACATTCATCCGCGTTCCACTTATCGTTGAGTAAGAAAGGTTTATGTCAGACATCGCATCCTTCACCATCTCCGACATGCGCGCTGGCCTCGACTCGAAGCAGTTCTCCTGCACTGAGTTGGTGAAAGCGAGCTTAGACAAGGCGGACAGCTCCTCTGGCCTCAACTGCTTCAACTTGATATCCGCGGAGACCGCGCTCCAAGAGGCGACTCACGTGGACGCGCTTCTGGCTCAAGGAAAGACTGCGCCACTCCTTGGTATTCCGGTCGGAATCAAGGATGTCATCTGCACCAAGGGAGTTCGCACAACCGCGTCGAGCAAGATCCTTGAGAACTTCATCCCTCCTTATGACGCGACGGTTGTGCGTAAGCTGAAAACGGCAGGCACCGTCTCGATCGGAAAGCTCAACATGGACGAGTTTGCCATGGGCTCATCAAACGAGAACTCCGCGTTCGGGCCGGTAAAGAATCCATGGAATCCCGAATACGTTCCTGGGGGATCGAGTGGCGGATCCGCCGCGGCTGTCGCCGCTGGTATATGCCCTGTTACTCTCGGAACGGACACCGGCGGATCGATTCGGCAGCCAGCGTCCTTCTGCGGCATCGTTGGTCTCAAGCCAACCTACGGTCGCGTAAGCCGATACGGCGTTATCGCCTATGCGTCCTCCCTCGACCAGGTCGGCGGATTCGCCCGCAACGTAAACGATTGCGCGCTCATTACCCAAGCGATCTGCGGACAAGATCCGAACGACGCCACGTCAGCGGCTCGTGAGGTACCGGACTTCACCAAGGTCCTGGGCCAGAGCATCAAGGGTCTCCGCGTTGGACTTCCCAAGGAGTACTTCGTATCAGCGGTAGATGGCGAAGTGGATAGCGCCCTTAAAAAAGCTATCTCGGTTCTTGAGGGGCTTGGCGCTATTCCCGTTGAGATATCCCTTCCGCACACCGATGCGGCGGTCGCGGTCTACTATATCCTCGCGCCAGCGGAAGCATCCTCAAACCTCGCTCGCTACGACGGAATTCGCTACGGACATCGAGCCAAGGGGAACTACGATCTCAAGACCCTCTACTCCAAATCGCGCAGCGAGGGCTTCGGTCGTGAGGTACAGCGACGTATTATGGTAGGCGCGTACGTGCTCTCCACCGGATACTACGACGCTTACTACCTCAAGGCTCAAAAGGTTCGATCACTCATCGCCAAGGACTTCCAAGATGCGTTCGCCACCACGTGTGATGTCATCGCGGCTCCTACGGCACCGAACGCTCCGTTCAAGATCGGCGCGAAGATCAGCGATCCTCTTCAGATGTATCTGAACGATATCTTTACTATCCCCGTGAACCTCGCGGGGCTCCCAGGCATGAGCGTTCCGTGTGGATTCACCTCTTCAGGCCTTCCGATCGGACTGCAGCTCATCGGCAAGCCGTGGGATGAGGAGACCCTCTTCAAGACCGCGTCGGCCTACGAGAGCGCCACTGATTGGCACACCAAACGTCCATCTACGACGCGCTAAAGGAAACTACGGAGATTCACCATGGAATTTGAAACCGTCATCGGACTTGAAGTTCACGTTCAGCTCTCAACGAAGTCGAAGATCTTCTGCAACGCCTCCGCCGCGTATGGTGGAGAGCCAAATGAGTACATCGACCCGGTAACCCTTGGACTTCCCGGCGCGTTGCCCGTAGGTAACAAGAAGGTCATCGAGTACGCGATCATGATGGGCCTCGCTACCCATTGTGAGATCCGACGATTCAACCGGTTTGCACGCAAACACTACTTTTATCCCGATCTTCCCAAGGGCTATCAGATATCCCAATTCGATGAGCCTATCTGTGAGCGTGGGCACGTCGACTTCTTCATGGATGGAAAGAAGTGCACGGTCGGTTTAAAGCGAATCCACATGGAGGAGGACGCCGGCAAGAACGTTCATGACTCTCGCACCGCGTCATCCCTTGTCGACCTCAACCGCGCCGGTGTTCCGCTCCTCGAGGTGGTTTCTGAGCCCGAGATCCACTCCCCTGCTGAAGCGGCCGCCTACCTTCGCGCCGTGCGACAACTTGTTCGCTACCTCGGCGTAAGCGATGGAAACATGGAGGAGGGAAGCCTCCGCTGCGACGCCAATATCTCGCTTCGTCCAGTTGGAGAACTCAAGTTCGGAACTCGAACTGAGATAAAGAACCTCAACTCCTTCAAGTTCGTTGAGCGCGCCCTTGAGTACGAGATCGCGCGCCAAACCGCGATCTTGAAGGCGGGCAACAAAGTCGTTCAACAGACTCTTCTTTTCGATAGCGAGAATGGCTCTACCCGTCCGATGCGCTCGAAAGAGGAGTCGGCTGACTACCGCTACTTCCCAGATCCAGACCTCCCACCCGTTGTGGTCGAGGAAAGTTGGGTACAAGAGGTTAAAGGACGCCTTCCTCGCCTTCC
>JAIXPR010000213.1 GCA_027486155.1 Pseudomonadota bacterium
GTTGAACCCCGGAGTCCCCACGCCGCTCTCTTTGTGTCGGGTGGGTGCCTCACAAGCACACATCAGATTCGAACCCAAACGACTCGATCCACGCCGCATCCGTCCCTCGTCAGGCAGGCTAGCTTGATCAGAGTGGAGCGCGCGCAATCACTGTGCTACCAATCCAACCCAGCGAAACATTCATGAGCAATCACCATTTGCCGCACCATTCTCCGTCCTCTCATTCCACTCTCGGGCTCCACGCTCCTCGCGTCGACGCTAACCTCAACCCACGGATATCAGGCGCGGCGGATGCTCGGGCTGCGTTCCAGGGTCAGATGCCCGGCGCTAAGAGGTCCAATTCGCACAGTGACCTGGGCGCACGGCTTCTCTCTCGGGACCCACAGAACAATCCCCGCAGACTGGTGCCTCAGCTCGCGCTGGTGGGCAGTGGTACCCGACGAGATCTATTGGAGGAAACAGCACACTCGCGGAATCCGCGTCGACTACAAGCGCTGGAGGCCATACTGATGAGCTCCGGTAGCATGCGCGAACTGTCGTCCCTTATGAAGCGGATTCCGGCTCAGGATAGAGGGGCATCCAGACTCGCCGCCCTCCACCTAAAAACGATCATGCTTGAGGCGTGTCAGCCCCTATCTTCGCTCAGGGAGGCAAACCCAAGAACTCTTGAAGGCACAACTAAGGTGCGAGACGCCTTAATCTTGAGCTTCTCCCTAATCTGCAAAGGCCAACTCGAATTCGGGCACTCGGCGCCCCCGCTTGCGCGGAGGGCTTTTCTTCAGTTCTCACGGGCTCTTTTGAACGAGCTCTCTCATTTCCCCTCCGCGAAATCGCGAGATGTAACGACGGGTGCGTATGTGTACCATCTAATAGCTCGCGCGGAGATCTTCAGAAAATACGGAGTCATGATGCTCAACGGGCGAGACGTCGTAGCTCGCGAGAAAGCGTTATGGAACCTACACGAGGTCACCGAAATAACGAGGGCTCTCAAGCATATCCCGAAATGGGCGCTGATCGGCACTCCGTTGCTTTGCTCAATTATCAGACGCTCGGGATGCGCGGATGATTTCTATGCGTGCCGAACGCGAAGTGGAGATATTGAGATCTATTCCCGCGCCTTTTCGAATCATGGTAACGCCCCCTATCTCAAGGGATGGAGCAACCAAAAGCTGTGCCTTGTGCACGAGATATGTCACGGCTTGCATTTTGGGGACCGATACAACCTCAAGCTTGCTCCTGATGGAACTATCCGGCAGTCCGGCAATATCGCTGTTTCATTTGAGCGCTTTGCGGCGCTCTCCGATTGGCGAGTCGTGGAGGGGACTCCTCAGCTTCGACGGCAGCACCATTATGCCCTCGTGCGAGGCATCGAAGTTCCACTCGATCTTCCCATCACGTTACATCCGAACGAACGGATTCAATTCTCCTTTGATCCCTACGCGCCGAATGCGCAGCCACTCTGGTCCCACAATCCGGATGCCGGCTTTGCGTTCGGGCCGAATGCGCATCGCAGTCCCTGGGAGGATTACGCCGATAGTGGGACGATGTATTTCTTGACTCCGGCGATATTCCAAAAGTTAGCTCCCGCCAAATTTGCTTACTTTGAGAGCATCTATCGAATGTATCCGAATGGAGTTCCTTCGGCGCGGGAGATAGTGCCGGAAAATGGGTACCTCAACCCGGTCGCCCTCCAAGAGGCCTTGGGGCGACACGGTCCCAGCCGGGCACCTCGGAAGCCCCTGACGTGATATAGTCAGCCACCCATAGTTTTTTGGTTGCCTTTTACAGCGCCCGTAGTACCATAACCCCCAGTTTACACGAGGCATTTCGACCTTTTCATTTTTGGGAGTCCGTACCATGAGATTAGCGATCCTTCCACTAGCCATCCTCGCCATGGCCTGCCCAATCGCCCAGGCGGATGATATGTCGTGGAAATCGGCCTTCGCCCCACTTCCTGACACAGCCCCGTCGGCTGAGAATCCGATAACCGCTGAGAAGGTAGCCCTTGGAAAGAAGCTCTACCTCGACACCCGTCTCTCGAAGGACGAGACCATCTCCTGTAATTCCTGCCACAACCTCAAGACCTTCGGTGTCGACAACGAGCCAACGTCGCCAGGACACAAGGGACAACGCGGTGGTCGTAACTCACCATCGTCCTTTAACGCGGCTCTGCATGCATCTCAATTCTGGGATGGCCGTGCCGCGACCGTTGAGAAGCAGGCGCTCGGCCCGATACTCAACCCCGGCGAGATGGCGATGCCATCTGAGGCCGTTGTGATTGAGCGCCTGAAGAAAGACAAGAACTATCCAAAGGAGTTCGCCGCGGCGTTCCCTGGCGAGAAGGATCCGATGTCGTACGCGAACGTTGGCAACGCCATCGGTGCGTTCGAGCGCACCCTTATTACTCCCTCTCGGTTCGATCAGTTCCTCAAGGGTGAGGATAACGCGCTGACTCCAGAGGAGAAGAAGGGAGCTCAAGCTTTTGTACAGACCGGGTGCATCGCGTGCCACAACGGAGCAACGCTCGGAGGCATGATGTTCCAAAAGCTTGGTTTGGTGAAGCCTTACCCTACCAAGGACATGGGCCGCTTCGAAGTAACGAAGAACGAAGTGGACAAGATGATGTTCAAGGTTCCTTCGTTGCGTAACGTCGCTAAGACCGGTCCTTACTTCCACGATGGAAGCGTGAAGACCCTCGAAGAGGCGGTATCACAGATGGCTGAGTACCAGCTCGGCAAAAAGCTGACACCTGAGCAGGTTACGGAAATCGTGACCTTCCTCAATTCGCTCACCGCGACTGATACGAGCAAGTTCATGTAATCCTCACGATCGAGTTTACGTGGAATTACGGGGGGCTTTATGCCCCCCTTTTTTGTGGCTTCTTTCCTGGTTATTTCCTGACCCCTAAAGGATCAAGAGGTACCTCTTCGCGCCCTTCGCGTCCTTTGTGGTCGAATGTTCTTTGCAAGGCATCGCACATACATCGGTGCAGTACTAGTGGGGTCTTCCGGCCCGCCGTATGCACCGAGCCCTTCCAAGTAATTTTTGAACACAAAGGACGCTAAGGACACAAGGAGCATGAGTTCATATTCGTGCCCTGTGTGGTCAAACACTCTTGCCGAAAATTCCCCTCTGATTACCGAACAGATACCAACTATAACCGACTCGCGGCTCTCATAATTTCCATGCGCTTTCACTTCGACGTGGTAGTATCTTTAGCCTGACCTCGTGCGTTTTAGTCACCGTGTAGAGCCTACATGACCCATCCGTATCATCGAGCCAAACCCGACTGTTCAACCTTTGAGATTCCTGAAGTACGAGATGAGCTTCTCTACTCGCAGCGCGTGCTGTACACCCTCTGCGCTTGCGAGAACGCTGACAACAGACAGGGGGCAACCGAATCCCTTGCGCGCTTCAACGAATTGGTAGGGGATGGGTTTGAAGAGAACCTCTACGATCTGACTGAGGACGTGCACAACGCCTGTAATTGGGCACTGAGACAAGAAACGCCACCACAGCGGGTGTTCCAGGCGGCGACCCTTTTCGCTGGCGCGTTGCTACAGCGCGGCTATATCGCACCAGCGATTCCTCTTCTCAAAAAGCTGGGGGACGCTCCCATCACGAGTCATGAATTGAGATCGTTATGGGCGATCAATTCAGCAGTCGCCTTTCAAGAGTTCACGGGGTCTCCGAGTAATGAGCACTGGGAGACCGCTATTCGTGAGATGCCTCTCAATCGGTGGAAGCACTACCCTTCCCTTGTCATTGGGTGCCGGGACTACCTTCGCAGATTACGCTTCCAACACGAGGAACAGGGAGATTTGCAGACCCTCTTAGGGATAGGAACTATAGCGGAGAGAGCCTACACGGCGCTCACCGCGGTTACCGTGAAGGGCACCCCGTTCGAACGCTCGGGAGAAGTGGTTCGCCTCCTCGTTGAGATCGGCAGGACGCAACTTGCCTACACGAGGGACGCCTTCGGTCCTCTTGAGATCCCAAACGCCACGCAGATATTGGAGCTGGCGGCTATCAACGCCGCCACTAACACGACCGAGGAGGATCTCTTCCCGAGGGCTCTCACAACCCTCGCAGAGCACTACTCGACCTGTGGAGAGAGTGAAAAGGCTCGCGATGCCGCCGGGCAGGCCATACTTGAGTATGCTCAGTGCTCAAAACACAACCCCGAGGTCATTAGAGCGCTTCAACTTATCTTCGAGGCAAACAAAGACGAGGATTAAAACCTCAGCGACTCCACTTGTTGTCGGTGTCGCTCTCGCCATAGGGAACGAAGCTCAAACGCCTGTAAAGCACACTGACTTTATTATCTCGGCTTTGTGCGCTCTTAAATTAGGATTGTAGCACGGTCGAAACACACGCCCTTGCTGAATCAACTTGCCGCTCGACGCGCGAGCAAAGCAGCCACCTCTTGGGCGAAGTCAGAAAGGCTCTCATCGCGGGAGCCCATAATGAGGACAGTATCCCCAGGCTGACATCGGGCCGCCAGAAAGGGCAAAATATCGGCTCTGTTCGGGATGTGGTGAGCCTCCTTCCCCCTCAGGGAGACAGGCTCAGTAACATCACGAGAGGAGATATCTTTAGGGAGGGTAACTACCTCCCCATTCACCAAATTAACGGAGCCGCCAACGTAAAAAATGTCCGGCATAATGAGCACATCGCTCGAACGAAGCGTCGACGCGAATGTTTCGATGTAGCCATCCTTCATCATCTTCGTCGGTTGAAAGCCATGCGGCTGGAAAATAACGAACACGCGCTTTGAATTCTGGATAGCGACCCTGAGAGAGGCACCAAGCTTTCCTGGATTGGAGGCGAAGTCATCGATAACCCGAATCCCGTTTGCTTCACCTACAAGCTCAAGGCGACGCTTAATTCCCCTGAAGCTCTGTAATGCTCGCAGAGAATCCTCAACGGAGATCCCTAAGAGGGAGCACGTGGCGACTGCCGCGATAGCATTCACCTGATTATGCTCTCCGGGGATAGAAAGCTTGGGATCGATTCGAGAGAGAGAGAAATCAGCGCTCGGTGACGCTCCGAAGGTTATTGTCTTCGGATGTACCCCCTTTAGCTCCATCGAGTTCGGACAATCGGCGTTTAGCACCGCCCCGACACGGGCTTTCATAAGAAACGCCGAGAACATCTCCTTGAGCTCCTCCAGCTCAAAGTGATCGAGGGAGATATTGGTTACCACGGCTATCGCTGCGGGGCAGACGGAGATGACATCTTCAAAACCATCGCTCTCGTCCGCTTCGAACACCGCTAGGCGACTTGCGCCTCTCATGAAATTTGAGTTGGAATTGATCATGACCGCGCCGTTCATGACGGTCGGGTCCCGCCCCACCACGGTGAGGATATGTCCAATCATGCCCGTTGTGGTCGATTTACCGCTCGTTCCTCCGACGGCGATATTATCGGTATCCTTGAACACCTCCGCCATAAAGCGTGGACGCTTCAGCACTGACAATTCGAGCTCCAGAGCTCGCGAAATGTCGGGAACCGAGGTCTCCACAGCCCGGGTTACAACGAAGGTATCAATTGATGCGTCAACGCCCGAGCCGTCCTGCGGGACGAGGGTAATGCCCTCTGTTTTGAGAAGATTGAAGAGCGCCTTATTACGTCCGAGATCATACCCGCGGTCGGAACCCAACACGTCGTACCCACGCGCGGCCATCAGCCGAGCGAGAGGGCTCATGCCAGCTCCTCCGATTCCGCAAAAGTAGATCTTTTTCATCTCAGTACCCACCTACCAGGCAAAGCCGGTTCTGGGCGTGTCGGGCAAGCGCAGAGCGAGCCACGCCCCTAACACTAATGTCACAACACGGGACCACAAACCGTTGCGTTAGATAAGCACTCTACGCTCTCGCCCCAAGGGCGACCAGAAGCGATAGAAGTAACAAAGAGGCCGCTGGAAGCGACTTGTAGAGGGGGTCTCGGACCTTGTAATGCATGAGCACCGCGGCCAGCATAAGACCAGCCATGCCTACGGCGCCAACGAGAGCGAGCAGGGGAAACCACACTCCCA
>JAIXPR010000390.1 GCA_027486155.1 Pseudomonadota bacterium
TCCACCGCACTCCGCGATCGTCTGTAAGATCATATCTATATGCCGAATTGTGATTCGCTCACGGAGCAACGAGCGCAAGAGGGTGGTCAACTGGGTCAACGGGATTATCGCCGGCACTACCCCCATGACGAGGTCAGGGATATTTTTCTCCAGATAATCGAGCGCTCGCCGAGTCATGCCATCATCGATAAGGTGGTCGCGATAGGTATCGATAACCGAACGCCCCTCAGAAACCAGATGGTGCCACTCGCGCGAGGCGCACCCCTCGCTATCGCTCACGACCTCCATCCCCCGCACAAGGATCCGGTACGCCCCCCGGGGAGATTCCCACAAACAGATCCCCGGTCGTTGCAACACAAGCCCCCACCGCTGAAAGTCGTAACTTCGTAACGCCTCTAACTCTTCTGCGACACGCTCTAAACCGGGCATCTTGCTCAGCCACTCCTTGTGTATCTCGATCTGCAACGTGGGCGAGAGCGTAGGCTCAAACACCGGTAAGCTCTGCCCAGCATCATCGTCCTCCGGTCTCGCGGAGACGGGCTTCAGTAAAGTGACTCCAAGGATGAGCGCCACACCGAAGAGCGGCAAGGTGGGCATCCCAGGAACACACCCGAGCGCGAATGCCGAGACCGCGACAAATCCACGAGCGACGCGAAACTCCGCGAGCTGGGAGATGAGATCGCCGGAGAGGGAAGATGACTCGCGCACCTGAACCCGGGTAACCACGAGCCCCGCCGCGATGGAATTCAACAAAGAGGGGATCTGCGAGAGAAGGCCGTCTCCGATAGTCAGTAGCGTATATCGTCGAAGAGCCACCTCGAGCTCAAGGTTGTGCATGAGCAAGCCTACGAGAAGACCTCCCGTGATATTAACAAAGGTAATCACAAGCCCCGCGATGGCGTCACCCTTAACGAACTTCATCGCCCCATCGAGCGCTCCGTAAAAGCGGGACTCACTCTGCACCTCGCCCCGTTTCCTTCGAGCGGCCTCTGGATCGAGAAGCCCTCCCCGAATATCGGCGTCGATCGCCATCTGTTTCCCTGGCAACGCGTCGAGGGTAAATCGCGCAGACACCTCGGCGACCCGCTCAGCGCCTTTAGCCACGACGATAAACTGAATGAGCGTAATGAGAAGGAAGAGTACGAACCCGACTACGAGACTTCCTTGAATAACGACGGAACCGAAAGCCTCAACGGCCTGTCCGGCGTGACCGGTGGTTAAGACCGCCCGGGTCGTCGCGAGATTCAAAGACAGACGCACCAACGTCGCCATTAACAGCAAAGACGGAAGGGTCGCGAGCCTGAGCGGATCTCGAATGTGAAGCGCTCCTATCACGAGGAGAAGAGCGAAGAGTAAATTGGCGCAGAGAAATAGATCAAGCACCAACGGCGGGAGGGGAACGAGCATGCATCCGAGGACTAAAAGCAACCCAATCGGTACGATCGCCTCTTGAGTAACAATGGTCATCGGACGCCCCATCTCGCTCCCCTTGCTGAGGGAAGCGAGGCAAAACCTACCCGAAGCGAGAAAGTGGAGGTTGGATTGATATTCGATTTTCAGTGCGTGAAAAAACCGCAGGTGTATCCGCTGAGATACACTGAGGATTTTTTCACGTGCTGAAAATTGAAGAGCGACCCAAGATCCGCTTTCGCAGCAGGGAGGGGTTGTGCCTCGCTTCCTTAGTTATCCAACTCGCATATTTCGAATCGGCGCCATCTCGGTCTCATGCTGAGAACGCGCCACGTTCGACGCCATCGACACGGTCTGCATAATCTGCTGAACCTGGATCTGCTGATTGAGTAAGTTGGTGATACTCGCGCCATCAATAACCGATGCACCAACACCGGTGAGAGCGGATGCGGTGGAGGCTACCGCGGAGCCGGCCGTGGTAACCCATGAGCCCAGGGAACTCCGAGGCTCCGGCGCTGAGCGAATCAACGGGGAGTCCCCCACTGAGACTCCCCATGAACCATCTGATGTGGCGCGAATGGCGTGTAGCGTTGACATATCTATCTCCCAAAAACGATTATCTCGTACCTATCGCCGAACCACACCGAGAGTTGCGTCTAATCAACAGTTTCGATCGTCAAGATCAGTCGTCCCCCATCTGTAGAGAGTCGCCCCTCGGCAAGCACCGTCGCGCCAAGTCGAAGGTAGCAACGCTCAAGCGTTGACTGTCCCAGGTCAAGCACCGCTCCCGGCCTCAATCCGACCAGGTCGGATAGCCGCATCTCGATCTCGCCGAGGTCTAACCGCACACCGGGCACCGTTTGCTCCGCTCCATCATCGTGTTGCTCATCTACTCGCATCTCTATCCCTCCCTCACTGACCACCAGTCGTCCGAGTATCCCGATCTCTGGCATTTGAACCGAGAGCTCGTTCATCACTTGCGCCCCCCCAACCCCGTTCACCTCATCGGCTGATAATGCTCCGAAGAGACGAAGGCGTATGGTGGGGTCCCGATCGACGTCTCGCCCCCTTCGCTTGGGGAGATTAAGGATCGGCAGCGATGCCCCACACCACACGGTACCCACCACACCCTCAACTTTACACACCCGCCACGAATCGGGAGGCGAGGTGCTCAGGGAGAAGGTGAAAGGAAAGGCGCTTACTCCTCCAAACCCCTTCACCACCGTTTGGGCACTACGCACGATCTCAAGGGCTCGTTGAAGAGATGAGTAAGACGCGGATCCATATTCAGGGCGGATCCCGAATCCCCGTCCATCCTCGCTCGCGAAGATAATCCATCCCTCCTTCGGCGGATCTGTCTCATGCGAAAGGCGACGGATGGTGGAGCTTGAGGTAACGACCTCAGCGAGATGCCGCGCCAATAACGCAAGCTCCCTATCAGCGCGCAAAGAATCTCGATTATGCAGAGAAAAGCGATATCTCATCACAGTTGCTCCTCACCTCCGGTCGACGAGAGAGACTCGATGCACCGATAATACCCTTCGGTCTCAGACCCAGTGCACAGATCCACGATACGGGATTGAACAGAAACGAGGTGGCCGGGGGACAACGCTAAGGTCGCGGGATCGATCCCCTCTAGGAAACATGCCATCGCGATTCGTGAAAGATCGTGCTCCACCATCTCGCTATCCCTCAAAGTCCAACTCCCTTGGAGCTTCAAATCTCACCCTCTTCTTTGACCGTCGTCTCAGAAGTCGAACCCCCACCACGCCACCGAGCATAACGGCTCCGATGATGCACAAGTCCGGGCGGACGATCCGTTCGATCTCGGGGAGCGACGAAACGCTCGTTGGCTCAGCCGCATCAATCAAAGACGGAACGGTCGATTCCCTCGTCGTGCTGGTGAGGACTCGCACGAGTTCAGGCGTTAGACCGGCGGCTCCGCTCACCACAGCGGCGACCTCGCCAACCCCCGCCGAGAATCGCGCATCCACCACCAAGAGCACTGAACCGGATCCCCCTCCCCGAGTTCCATCTCCGAACAACGGGTCCTCGTCGGGTAGATTGAGATGAACTCGCGCCTCTAAAACACCGGGGAGGGTAGACAAGCTCTCCTCAATGGAGTGCGCCATCGAACGCTCGTAGCGGAACCACTGCTCCTCACGACTTGGAATGATCGTTCCCTTGCTGGCTACAGCCGGTGAATCGCGAGTGACCAGGACACGCCGAGTGTCCAAGTAGCCGAGCGCAGGCACCATCTCATCGCGAGCGACAGAGATAGCCCATCGCCCGTCAGGTTGCTGAACCTTGCGCGGATGGAGTCGCGCTTCACTCAAATGACTAATCACTCGATTGGCGTCCCGTTCGGAGAGATCGTGAACGATCTGCTCTTGGCACGCCGTGAGGCACATCGCAGCGATGAGAGCGAATGTAGTGAGGAGAGAACCACTACGGGTGCCGCTACCCTTCGATCCCCCGTTCAGCCAACCTCTCCCGTAACATCGACAACGCCCGATCATGCAACCTCGATACCCACGATTTCGACAGTCCCGAGTACCCTTTCGCGACCTCGCTCAAGGTGAGGTCGTTGAAGTAGTACTGCTCGACTATGGTTCGCTCTTTTTCGGGCAAGGTTGCTATCGCGGCGCGAATTTTTTCTGAGGTCTGCTTTTCGGAGATCTCTCGCTCGGGATCGGATGGGGATTCGTTGACATACAGAGGTTGTCCATGCGCGGCCCCAACTATGGCGTAGGCCACGGCGCTTTTGCTTAAGACCTCTATCCCCTCCGCGGCATGACCTGACGGTGAGGATCTCCGTGAGCGTCGGTCCTCAAGCGATTGCGTTCGAAGCTCCTGCGCGCTCTCCAACGCTTTGAGCACCTGGTAGGCGTGCCCCGAGAGTTCACAGGAGGCCCGAATGTGATCGATGACAGCGCCACGAACACGCAGATAGGCGAAGGAGCGAAATTCACTTCCCCGTCCAGCGTCGAAACGGCCCGCGGCTTCTACGAGACCAAGAAGTCCCGCCGCTACAAAATCCTCTCGATGTCGCTGCGGAAGTCCCATAGCTCTCATGAGACGGGAGACTAATCCCTCAACGAAGGTGAGATACTCCTCGACGAGCGCATTACGCTCATCGAGTCCGTTATGACCGGCTTGAACGCCTTCCTTCCGATCACCTCGCCCGTGCCTGGGCTCGCTCGCATTCTCGTACATGCCCTCTCTACCTCCCTGCCTTTTCCACCTCCGGGCCCCAACATCGAAGTTGCCCAGCGGGCTTTACATCGCACAAACTGAGCGGTGGTTGCGTGGTCGCGACGATATTTTTTGACAAAAACGCCGGTGCAGAGTGCCACAACTGCCGAAGGAGCAAAGAGAAAACAGTGTCGACGTCTCAGCCGAACAGATTCACACAGGAGCGAGCACTTTACTTCCCCCTCCCCTTACCGTAGGCTACTTTTGATAACCCCTTGAAGACTCTTGTTATGTATCCGCAAACTCGCCTTCGTCGACTTCGCAGCACTCCGGCACTCCGCGAGATGGTTCGTGAAACCAGGCTCGAAGTCTCGGATATGATAGCGCCACTCTTCGTCGTGCCAGGCGAGAAGGTGCAACGAGAGATCGGATCGATGCCAGGCCAATACAATCTGAGCGTCGATACGGCGACGGAGAAAGCGATCAAGTTCCGGGAACTCGGCATCCGCTCCGTTCTTCTTTTCGCTGTCCCTGAGTTTAAAGATGACGTGGGCTCCTCCGCGTGGCACCCGCACGGCATTATCCCTAAGGCTATCAAGGCGATTAAGAAAGCGGTTCCGGACATGATGGTCGTAACCGACCTCTGCTTTTGTGAGTACACAAGCCACGGACACTGTGGCGTTATGCACGACGGCAAGCTGTGCAACGATGAAACGCTGCCGAATCTTTTAAAGCAGGCGCTCGTTCACGCCGAAGCTGGCGCGGATATCATCGCTCCTAGCGGCATGCTCGACGGCACTATCGGGTTTCTTCGTCACGGACTCGATGAGAATCACTTCACCGAGATTCCGCTCATGAGCTACGCCGCGAAATTCGCGTCCTCGTTCTACGGCCCCTTCCGCGACGCCGTCCAATCAGCCCCTGAGTATGGCGATCGGAAAACCTACCAGATGGATCCGAGCAATATCCGTGAGGCGATTCGTGAGGTCGAGCTCGATGTCCAGGAGGGAGCGGATATCGTGATGGTCAAACCAGCGCTCGCCTTCCTCGATGTTATCAAAGCGGTCAAAGACACCTTTCAGATGCCCACCGCCGCCTATAACGTCAGTGGCGAGTACGCGATGGTGAAGGCCGCCGCCAAAATGGGATGGCTCGATGAGAAGCGTGTCATGCTTGAATCGTTAACGAGCATAAAGCGCGCGGGCGCTGACATCATCATTACCTACTTCGCTGAGGCGTTCGCAGAGCTACGGAAACGGGGCGAAGCCTAGGGAACCTCCCTTACAGGGCGATAAATTGCGAGATATCCGCGACAAGTCGTTCATGCCCAACGTACAAACGAGCGTGCCATCCGAGTAGTTGAGCCATCTCGACGTTCTCGATCCTATCATCAAAGAAAAGGATCTGCCGAGGTTGCGCGTGTAGGAACCCAGCGGCCTTTTCATAGATCTCCTTCCCTGGCTTCGCGCACCCCATAAGCTGAGAAGCGAAACGACGATCAAAGAGATGCATGAAGGGGTAGGACTGGAGGAGCGTATCCCAATGAATCGAGTTGGTATTCGAGAGGCAGCCGACCTTGACCTTCCGTTGCAGGGCGGGAAGAAGGTCAGCGGTGGTTGATATCTCAGCCCCAAGTTCCGCGTTGATGGCGTGGACCACGTCGGCGGTGGGGAGACTCTTTCCGAGGATCGCGTTCACATGACCAACTATCTCGGCGGGCGCGAACTCTTTCACGATGAACTCATCACGAAAGAACGGGGATGCCTTGAGCCGTTCCCCGACCTCCGGAGCTGGAATACCCGTGAGTGCCTCTAGGTGATTGAAGATACGAGACTGCTCGACCTCCACGAGGACACCGCCGAGATCAAAAAGGATCCAATCGATGAGTGACATGAGGTGGAAGTCTAGAGGATACCCCGTAGTGAGCCCAGAGGTCTTTACAAGTGCGAGAGCGCGGGCTCGTGAGTATCGCACGAGCGCGAAGGCATTTTACACATCGGCGGCGCCCTAAACGCTCAACATTTCTAAGCAATTACGATTCCCACACGACCTGGCCTATCCCCTCTCTCAAAAATCGGTTATGTAACCCCTCACGTTTGTAAAGGAATGCGTATGACTAACGAAACAACTACCATCCGTCACAACTGGACACGAGAAGAGGCCTCCGCGATCTACGCTCAGCCATTCCCCGATCTTCTCTACCAAGCACAAACGACTCATCGTTCAACGTTTAATCCTCGCGAGGTTCAACGCTCTACCCTTCTCTCGGTGAAGACCGGAGGATGCCCTGAGGATTGCGCCTACTGCCCACAATCCGCGCACTACAAAACCGGCGTTGAGCGTCACGCGGTCCTCCCGCTTGAGGTGGTTCGATCGAAGGCTCTTCAGGCTAAGGAGCAAGGCTCCACTCGATTTTGCATGGGCGCCGCGTGGAGAGAGGTAAAGGACGGAAAGGATTTCGACGCGATCCTCGACCTCGTGCGTGAGGTGAAGAGCCTCGATATGGAGGTCTGCTGTACCCTCGGCATGTTGAGCGAGTCCCAGGCGCAACGACTTCGCGAAGCGGGGTGCTACGCGTACAATCACAACCTCGACACATCACCTGAGTATTACGGTGAGATCATCTCAACACGCACCTACGAGGATCGTCTCAAAACCCTCAACAACGTGCGAAAGGCTGGCATGACCGTATGCTGCGGCGGAATCGTCGGCATGGGAGAGAAGGCGGACGATCGCCTCGGACTCCTCGTGCAACTCGCTAATCAAGAGGTTCATCCTGAGAGCGTACCACTCAATATGCTTGTTCGCGTTGAGGGCACACCCCTCGCGGAGGGCGAAAAGGTCGACCCACTAGAGTTCGTGCGCCTCGTCGCCACCGCTCGTATCATGATGCCCTACTCCATGGTACGCCTCTCCGCTGGACGGACAGAGATGTCCGATGAGATGCAGGCGCTCTGCTTCGTCGCTGGCGCGAACTCGATCTTCGCTGGAGAGAAGCTCCTCACTACTCCAAATCCTGGAGAGGACCACGACAACAAACTCATGAAGCGGCTCGGTATGAGCTTCCGTGAGCACAAAGAATGCCATTCGTCGATTGCGGCGTAGGTCGTTTGCGATAGGCGACATTCTGGCGACCAGGATCCCACTTCGCTCCGCTACGAGGGACAAGCTGGTCGCCCTCCCTCCGACCCGTGACCGGGAGGGCGGTCGTCCTCGACCGCCGCACGGTTACATACGGCGAACATCTTCTGCGATGCGCAATATTGCGGCGAGCGAGGACGCTCGCCCTCCCATCCTTTGCGACCCGTCACCCGGGAGGGCGACCGTCCTCGGTCGCCGCATCATTGCGTATGGCAAAGGTTCCTTCAGAAACGGAACACGGCACGTCCTTCGGGCTAATTTCAAGTAGTTACCTTCGAGCTTCCCAATCACCCGCCCAAAACCACCCGACCCCACCCCAAAAATGCTCCACATCATCAAGCGCTTCCGCAACGATACCGACCCTTTGGGTGTCTAATTAGAACGGGGAATGTGAAGCCCCTCAGGAGCTCAAGGATAGTCATGCACACCGAGGAAACGAAGCAGGCACCACGCAGATTCTCTCACGCGTTTGATACGATCATGGAGATAGCGGTCAGTACCCTTCCCCTTGTCTTGGTGGTGCTTGGTATCGGGATGATGAGCTTCTCTCCCCGTCGCAGCTCGGTTCCCCTTTTTCGCTCAACCCAAGAGGCACAACAGTTCTACGCTGAAAACGGCATAGGTTTTTCGTATCAAAAACCGATAGTTCTCGTAGCCTCCTCGTGCCCATCGTGCTCAACACTCACCGGCACGCTCAAAGAGCTAGGGATCCCCTTCGAGGAGCAAAACATCGAGGTGAACCGCGGAGCGGCCGCGTTGCATGCGCACGCTGACAAGGTCTCGGGCTCCGAGACCCTTCCTCAGGTCGTTATCGGCGACCAGCTGGTCAACCCAGCGGCCCACTCGGTGAAGATCGCGCTTCGTAGGCTCAATAAGTAGAGAGCGAACCTCA
>JAIXPR010000099.1 GCA_027486155.1 Pseudomonadota bacterium
ACCCGCGGCGGCCGGAAGCACGGGGATCCTATCAGCATGTGCGACACCGACACCAACCGCAACTCCCACTCGCACCCCGACGGTAACTCCAACGAGAACGCCCACTATCACCCCCACGGTAACGCCAACGACAACTCCGACCCGTACGCCGACAAGAACACCGACCGTGACGCCGACCGCCACCCCGAGCCGAACTCCTACCCGAACACCGACGGCGACTCCGACAATGACCCCCACTCGCACACCGACGATAACTCCAACGGCCACGCCGAGCCGTACCCCCACACGAACCCCAACGGCAACTCAAACACCAACCGCGACACCTACCACGACCCCCACGCGAACTCCAACCGCCACACCCACGACGGAGCCCTACGTTGTCACAGCGGCATGTCTTGATAAAGAATCGCTCGTATGGAATATCGACGGTCCGAACGGCGCGCGCGTTCACTACGAGGTCAGAGTTCCCGGACCTTCAGGTTCTGAGGAATGGGTCGAGGGTTCTACCACCACTATTCCGACAAGCGGTCCTGTGAAGGTCATCTCTCGTTACAGGCCCAGCATCGCAAGCACACTCTCGGTATTTACGGATACGGCTGGCGCACGAGGTGCTCGGATAGGACTGATATCCTCAGCAACGACTCCTACGAACTGCCTTCTTCCCGTAGCTACCGACCTTCCACGGATTCAAAGCATCACCGCGTGTTACCGGGCGATACCAAGCTCAGCTACTCAAAAGGTAGTGATCTGGGACTTCGTGGCTCGAGCCCCATCAGGCTCACCCGCCACGGCGCCACTTGAGTACTATAATCGAGGCACTAATTCGCTCAGTAGAGCAGCCCTCTCCGCTCTCGGTACCGGTAACTACCAGTACACCGAACTATCCGGAACGCCGACAACATCCGATATCATCGAGATCGGCTCAGGTGACGGTAGGTCACGCCGTAAACTCGGAGTTATCGTGAGCGACATCACCACGAATCGATTCACATTCCGCTCCAGCCCAGCCAGTGCGCCGCTTGAGGCGAGTCTCACTGAGTGCATTCCGGCGACCCCAACTCCGACCAACACTCCAACCATAACCCCAACAACAACCCCGAGCGTAACTCCAACGTTCACACCAACACGCACTCCAACGCGAACGCCGACGAGCCCTCCAACAGCAACTATGACCCCAACCCCCACTCCTTCGCGAACGCCAACAAAAACGCCAACCGCGACTCCGACTCGTACTCCAACTCTGACTCCGTCACCAACAGTGACACCTACCAAGACCCCAACACCGACACCAACAAGAACTCCGACGATTACGTTCACACCGACGAGAACTCCAACGGCAACGCCAACGCTAACGGTCACGCCAACGGCGACGACAACACCAACACCGACATTTACCCCTTCACCAACTCCGACGAGAGCCCCGACATCAGGGCCCGTAATCATTCCATGCGATACGCAAAACGCGGGGCCAGGAAAGGCGGCGTTGAGAGCTGGTTCCTCGTTCTTGCGAACATCGATATCAGATGCCGTTTCAATCGGAAGGAAGAATGGCTCCCTGACCGCAATCAACGCTTCCAGTCTTCAGAGGAGGGCGACCGAACTTAATCAGGCGACTAGAGCCGCGATCGCGCAGTATCCAAGTGCCGTGCAGAATTGTCCTGAAGGTCCGGGATGTAGAGTCATTCGCTATGACTCAACTATCGCTCAGTATCAGACGAGCTTCAGGATCTTCACATCGTTCGCTCGGGGCGTCGTTAAGACCCTTTCGGCCAGTCCGTCGCGTTCAACACGCATCGCAGCTCGTGAGCTCAGCAAGAGCATTCGCTCCTCGGAGGATCTCTCAAAATCTGGACTGAGCAAGCTGCCACGAAGCGCTCGGGTCTGCTCACCTTAGAACGGTTGATGCATAGATCTGTTTTACGTCCATCGCGAGTTGTAAAGTACCGGGAACTAGGCAAGGGCATCGAATGAGAACGAGGGTTGCCACCCACGGAACTGTGCCTGAGAATGAGACGAGCCCCCGTCATATCGCGCGACCACCTCAACGCGCTGAAACGCGGGGGTAACTAGCGCTTGGAAATTTGGAAACGGGACGGATATAGGTGAATAATCGCTCGAGACTATATCTGACTTTTTTTACCGCCCTCCACCAGAGGATCGTAGATGTTACCTCGATCGATAGACGTTCTTTGGCGTTTGTCCGCATTTTACTTGGCTCACTCCTGGCGATAGCTTTTTTCAACTTCGCCTTGTACGCGCCTCAACTGATGAGCGATGGAGGAGTTTTTCCTCGAGAGATGTCACTCGACACGACCCGCTCCGCCGGATTTTCCCTGTTCTTGGCGAGCGGATCGCTCGCTTTTCAGTACGCACTGCTTGGCGCAGGGATTATCTCGGCCCTGCTCTTTGCGTCAAACGTCGCCCCGCGAGCCTCAATTCTCGCGTGTTGGGTACTATTTTACTCAGCGACCTTTCGTTCCACCTCCTACAATTTCGGAATCTGTCCGGCGATGCTCGGAGTTCTCTTCTGGAGCCTTTTTGTGCCATGGAGAAGCGCACCAACATTTCCAATGATAAGAAAGGAATGTCTGAAAGACGGCGCCCGGGTCACCCATTGGGCTCTGTGGGGACTTTTTTTAAGCTGCGCCGCCATAAGCTATGGAGCGGGTCTCGCCAAGTTGAGAAACTACGACGCTTGGTTTACCGACTTCAGCGCCCTTCGCATCGACCTAGCGTACTACGCAAACATCAATCCCGTCACGCGCGCACTCGCGCAGATCCCCTATTTTTTTGAGATCGCAAGTCCGATGGTGGTTTTAGTTGAGTTAGGGGCGCCCATCGCTCTCCTAACTCCCTTTTTTCGGCGTATGGTGATTCCCCTTACACTTCTCGTCGCGACCGCGGTCTACGTTGGCATCGCGTTCTCTATCCACGTAGGAATCTTTCCCCTTATCCCCCTCACCGGTTTCTATCTCTTTATCCGCGGTGAGTTTTGGGATTGGTGTTCCGGTCGCTCGACGGTGCTTTGGGTCAGTAGGGCCGCGCAACGCGCAAGGCCAACGCTCACTTCGGTTACAAAGGTGATTCACAGTGCGATATCCCGCTCTCTTCCCTACCTCGGTACCGCTCTAGTCACTTGCTTCCTGATTTTGGTGACCTATCACCAAACCACTAACATCGTGCCGCAGTATGTACAGCGAACGGTCGCGCGGTTAGCGTCGCCGATCCTTGGGTTCGCTCAAGTCAAAACGGACTGGGCATGGATCTACGGCGGTGGCATTCGGAACAAGTTTCTCATCGTGCGCGCCACTACCGCCAAAGGCCCCCTTCTTGTGAATATGACATCAGTTACCTACCGAGGAGTTCTCTATAATTTTTTCATGAACTACTCCAATTCGATACTTCGGGGGAAGGATGACCCTGAGCGATTGCTTCACTACGCCAAGTTTCTATGCTCTCCCACACGATACTCGATCGATGTGATGGAATCCTCCGCTCTCATACAATCGATAGAGTTACTTGAAATACCCGATCCCAACAACAAGCTCAGAAACCTTCCGGCGAATGACCAGAGAGTACTGACAGATGCCATCAAGGGCCATGTGCCGTTCTTCTCTTTTAATTGCCTTCAAAACGCGGGGTCAGCTAAACACCTCTTGCACCAAGAGATAGGAGAGGTTCGTCCTGGCAGTGCGCTACAACTCCCCCTACTCGGTTGGTCTCAACAATACGGAGTGTTGATGCTTAACCGAGCAGTTGAGGGCGCTCCCATCTCGATTCGCGGTCGTATCTTCTCACAAGGATTCGGCACCCACGCCAATTCCCGAATTCGGCTTTCTACAAAAGGCCTACGGCGGTTTAAGGCTCTCGTTGGAGTTGACGACGAGAAAGGTAAATCAGTGTATGCCTCAGCCTTAGTGCGTATTGAAGGTGACGGCCGGGAGATCTTTCGTTCACCGGTGCTCTCCTCCCCAACCCTTCCACTCCCAATTGATATCGATATCACGGGGGTGTCCGAGCTAGTCCTCATCACGGAGGACGCGAATGTAGGCTTAGGGAACAACAAGAACTGCGACGACCATGTCTCATGGGCAGATCCGGTCGTTGAGTAGCTCGAGCCACTCGACACCGATGAGCCCTACGCCTCC
>JAIXPR010000416.1 GCA_027486155.1 Pseudomonadota bacterium
AATCAAATAGCTAAACACATTACCAACAGCTTATACCGCCATGTGGCTAAGTGGATAATGCAGAGGTTTTCAACCGGGTTATCAACAGGTTTCTGCAGTAATCCACAGACACTTCTTCTCTTTGAACATCAGCACAACGGCACAGAAGTGCTCGCTGCGCATGCCTCATAGGGAACGAGCGTTTTCACCCGGTAAAACCCTGTGGATAAGTTGGTGGGCGACGGTGGGAAGATCGGGATCGTTTTGGAGACAAAATTCGGCTGTGGGTAAGTTCAAAAACTTTGCAGAGCTTACCAACACGTTTTAAGTGGAATTTAAAGTTTAAAAACTTATAGTTAGGAAACTTATCCCCGGAAATGGGCCTGACTTACTATTATTCACTAGATTTATATTAAATAAAGAAACAATAGGGAGACTCATGGAGATTACAATTTCAAAAGCAGATCTTTCGAAGCTTCTTCACGTCACGCTTGCGATAGCTGAGAAGAAATCAACGATGCCCATTCTTGGAAACATCTTGTTAGCGGCAGAGGACAAGAGCTTTAAAGTGACAGCAAGCGATCTTGAGATCACAGCAATAGCTTCCTCATCAGCCTCCGTTAAGAAGCAAGGATCAATCACCGTTAGCGCAAAGGTGTTTGGCGATCTCGTTCGCGAGCTCCCTGAGGGGGAGATCACGATCCGATCGGTTGATCGAGATCGGATCGAGGTGGTAGCTGGAAGCTCGAAGATGAAGATCGTTGGTGTTGGAGCTGAGGAGTATCCGGTTCCACCGGGGCTTGCGTTGAAGACGAAGTGTAAGTTACCGGCCCCTACCCTGATCGAGATGATCAATAAAACCCTCTACGCGGTCTCCCTGGATGAGGGGCGTTACAACATGAACGGCGTGTGTCTTGAGATCACGAAAGATGGCAAGGCCTCTGGGATCGGAATGGTCGCGACCGATGGTCACCGACTCGCTTTGATCACTCGTCCACTTGAAGGTGTCGCTTTTACCGGACTTTCCCACAAGGGGACCGGCAAAACGAACGCGTCAGTTGATCACGTGATCGTTCCCCGTAAGGGAATAGCTGAAGTTCGAAAAGCACTTGAGACCGTTGGTGATGTTCCGGTTGGTGTTGATGTAAGCGAGGGATTCCTTGTCGTTGAGGGGCCGGCATGGAAACTCGTCGTGCGACTTCTGGACAGTGAGTTCCCGAATTATGAGCAGGTACTTCCCAAGCAGGAAGGAGATCGGATTACAGTGCTGAGCTCGCAACTCGCGCACGCGCTCAAACGTGTGTCGCTCGTCGTAAGCGATAAAAACAAGGGCGTGCGTTTTGATTTCTTCACGAACTTGGTTCGTATCTCGAGCTCTTCCCCTGAACTTGGAGAGGCTCAAGAGGAGCTTGAGATTCAATACACAGGAAAAGATTTCTCTGTTGGATTTAACGCGCGCTATATCATTGATGTGCTCGGAACGATCGGGGAGAATCAACCGTTCGTTCTTGAACTCAATGGCGAGACCGGTCCTGGAAAGTTCTACGCTGAGTCCGATGAGTCGTGTTTTGGTATTGTGATGCCGCTGCGATTGGATAAGTAATTTTTCAAAATTTTAAAACACAGCAAAATTATCCCCCGAAGCCCTTGTCCCCCGAAGCATTTGCGTAGGGGGATATTTTTTTAAGGTCGATCGTTGTTCGTCTCACGTTTAAAAATCTACAAGTTCCGAAACCTCGCCGATCAAACGATCGATCTCGGATCTGGCCCGGTGTACATCTCGGGTCTCAATGGAAACGGTAAGACGAATGTCGTTGAGGCGATCTACCTCCTCTCAGGATCTCGATCCTTTCGAACGAACACCTCAAGTGAACTTTTAAAGTGGGGCGAGAAGGAGTGCTCGATTTTTGGAACCGTGACTACCTCCAACGGAACCGAAGAGCTTGGTTTAGTGTTTACCCCCGGTGAGCGGAAGGCGCTTAGTAACGGCAAAGAGCTTGAGTCGATGACGGATCTGATCGGACGCCTTCGGGTGATCGCATTCTCTCCAGCCGATCTCTCCCTCGTTAAAGGCTCTCCAGCGGGCAGGAGACGGTTTCTTGATCGACACATGGTAGACCTTAACCCGCCCTTCATTAAGGTCTTGATGGGCTACCAGAGGGCTTTAGCGAGTAAGAGCGCGGTACTGAAGCAACCGGGATGCACGTACGCCCACGTGAAGCCTTGGAACGAACTCCTTGCTCAATCATGTGGAAAGATTGTTGATAACCGAGTTAAGTTTTTGGAATCTCTATCTGATAAGTCGAGTAGTTTTCACAGGCTCTACGCCCCCTCAGATGGAGAGCTCAAACTTACACTTGAATCGGACTTCTATCAGGATGGGAAGGTGCTCTCCGAAGAGGAGATCCGTGCTCGGTTCGAGAACGCTGCTCCGCGAGAGATGGCGATGAGAAGCGCTAGCCTTGGAGCGCAGCGTGACGACGTGAGTGTGACCTTGGGTGGGGTGGATGCTCGGGCGTACGCGTCGCAAGGGCAGACGAGGAGTGTCGTGCTCTCGATGAAGCTCGGAGTCATAGAGATGATTGAGTCCGCTACGGGGGAATCTCCCGTGGTGATTCTGGATGATGTTGACTCAGAACTCGACAGAGCTCGCTCTGAACGGCTTTTTACCGCGCTTCTCAACAAGTCGAGACAGGTAATCGTTACGGGCACAGAGGGACCTTCTCCACAACTTATCCACAGCCCTGACTTGCGCATGTTGACGGTGTCACAGGGGGTGGTTACATCCCAATAATCTCACCTTTCCGAGAGGGGTAAATCGCCTCAGAAATTCCGAAAAATTGGGCATGTAACCTGTAACATCAGACCTCTCCGAGAGGCTCTCGAAAACTATTTAAAATACACTGTGTTTTCAGTTGGTTACCCGCGTCGAGCCGTGCAGGTTTCCTATTTACCAACAGTATCTAACTATCCTAGACTACTAAGGTTATGGAGCTGCTGCCGTATCAAAATATGAAACGGAGCTTCCAACGGAGTTTTGGAGGAGTTAATGACCACCGCGGATAATACGCAACCAACAACCGGACTTGTTTACGATGCCGGTCAAATAAAGGTTCTTGAGGGTCTTGAGGCAGTTCGAAAGAGACCAGCGATGTACATTGGAGATACGTTCTACCGAGGATACCATCACCTTGTGTGGGAAGTTATCGATAACGCGGTTGATGAGGCGCTAGCGGGGTACTGCACCAATATCAGGGTTACCCTTCACACAAATGGATCCGTATCCGTTGAGGACAACGGTCGAGGAATCCCAACGAGCATTCACCCAACAGAGGGAGTGAGTGGTGTTGAGGTTGTTATGACCAAGCTTCACGCGGGAGGAAAGTTCGAGAAGGAAGCGTATAAGGTTTCCGGTGGACTTCACGGTGTGGGCGTATCGGTGGTGAATGCCCTCTCCGATTGGCTTAAGGCTGAGATCAAACAAGGTGGAAAGCTTCACGCGATGGAGTTCCGTCGTGGTGACCCCGTTGCTCCACTGAAAGTTATCGGCGACGCTGAAGGTACAGGAACGAAAGTTACGTTCTATCCTGACCACACCATCTTCCAAGAAACGAAGACCTTCAATTACGACACCGTTTCGCACCGAATTCGAGAGCTCGCGTTTTTAAACGCTGGTCTTCGAATTATTCTCGTTGATGAGCGTATCGACAAGGAGCAGGAGTTCTTCTTTGAGGGAGGAATCCGAAGCTTCGTTTCCCACATCAACAAGGCTAAACAACCGATCTTCCCTGATCCTATCTACATCAGTGGTGAGCGAGATGGGATTAGCGCGGAGATAGCTCTTCAGTACAACACCGAGTACTCAGAGAGCATTTATACCTACGCGAACAACATCAACACCCCTGAGGGTGGAACACACCTTATCGGATTTAAGGCCGCCCTTACCCGTACGCTCAACAACTACGCTGATAAGAACAACCTTCTTAAGGGCTTCAACGAAGGCATTCAGGGTGACGATACCCGAGAAGGTCTCGTTGGTGTGGTGAGCGTTAAGATTCCAGAGCCTCAATTTGAGGGACAAACCAAGTCAAAGCTCGGAAACTCAGAGGTGAAGGGATTCGTTGAGCAGATCGCTGGTGAGCAGCTCGCGAAGTTCTTTGAGGAGAATCCACAGATCGCCAAGACGATTGTGAATAAGTCCCTTGAGGCGGCGCGAGCTCGTGAAGCCGCTCGTAAGGCTCGAGAGCTTGTGCGTCGAAAAGGCGCCCTCGATAGCGCGGCGCTCCCAGGCAAACTGGCTGACTGCCAAAATGAGAGTCCTGAAGAAGCTGAGCTGTTCCTGGTGGAGGGAGAGTCCGCGGGTGGTTCCGCTAAGCAGGGCCGTGACAAGAAGAATCAAGCAATCCTTCCCCTCAAAGGTAAAATCCTTAACGTGGAGAAGGCTCGCTTCGATAAGATGCTTTCCTTTGAGGAAATTCGAGTTCTCATCACCGCGCTTGGTACCGGTATCGGTTCAGGTGACTTCGATGTGAACAAGCTCCGATACCATAAGGTCGTCATCATGACCGATGCCGACGTCGACGGAAGTCACATTCGTACCCTGCTCCTGACCTTCTTCTATCGTCAGATGAATGAGGTTATCTCGAAGGGACACCTCTATATCGCGCAGCCACCGCTCTATAAGATTAAGAAGGGCAAGACCGAGCGATATCTCAAGAACGAGAAGGAGTTCACTGAGATCATCATCGGTGGCGGAGCTGAGGGCGTTTCCATTCAAGGAAAGGATGGAAAATTTGTAACGGGTGAGTCTATCACTCCTCTCCTCGTTCGAGTTCAGGATGTGAAAAGAGCTCTTATTGAGATCCAGATGGAGCGCCTTGATCAGCGCGTTATCGTTGGCCTCTCAGAGTCCGGCATCGCCTTCAACGAGACATCGTGGAAGCGTGACCATATCGCTTCCCTCCTCACGAACATCGTCGCGGCTATCAAGGCGCGAACAATTCAGGAGCCGGTTGTTGATATCGTTGACGACCACGATGGTGAGGTCGCTATCCATGTGAAGACCCGTCTCCGAGGCGTTCAGTACATCACCACCGTTACTCGTCGTTTGTGGATATCTGACAAGATCGCGACGATTCGTTTGGTGTACACCGACGCTCGAGCGCAACTTGGCGAGGGGCCGTACACGATTACCGCTACGGGTGAGTCGAAGGAGCGAGCTTCCGCGGAGTCGATTGAGGGGGTCTCCGATTGGGTGGACGCTCGTGGGCGTAAAGGCCTTGCGATTACCCGATACAAGGGACTTGGTGAGATGAACCCAGAGCAGTTGTGGGAGACCACCATGGATCCAACTAATCGACGGCTTCTTCAGGTAACGATTGATGACGCTATCGATGCGGATCAGATCTTCACGGTACTGATGGGAGATGAAGTTGAGCCTCGAAGGAAGTTCATCGAGGATAACGCCCTTAAGATTCGCAACCTGGATATTTAGTTATTTAGCAGGGTTCCGGGCCAGAGTTGACCGACCAGCGCTTTCCCGGTACCTTTGCGACCTCAGATTTTTTAAGGAGTCGTGTTATGGCATCGCCAACTAAGAAGACCGAGAACCGTCGTGCAGCTCGTAGCGCTAAGCGTGTTATGAAGCGTAACAAGAGCAACAACCTTAAGGCTAAGAAGGCTAAGGCAGCAGCCAAGTAAGGTTAGCGTTCGGTATTACAGCCGTTCGAGAACGGAGCCCTTTGAGGCTCCGTTTTTTTTATAAAATCACAGAGCTCTCGACGTGTGGCGATCGACAAAGCGGCGACTATGATCGGGTGTAGTGCGTAGGCTTGAAGATTGTTTGTGAACAAAGCCTCAAATGGGACACAGAGAGCCGCAACGGCCACCACATAAGCCGCCCTTCTTAAGGGGGAGAGAGATTCATATACGGCGATGGCCATGACCATGTAGGTGATTATCATCAACGGTGAAAAGTCGAATATCCACGCGTAGGGCGCTGTTAACGACGAAATGACCATGTAGGTGATGAAGCGATGCGCCGATATCTTCCCTCTGTCGAACGCCAGTACCAGGATCGCTATGATGAAAGCGGGAATAAATATGAGAAAAGGCTGGTTATAAGAGCAGAGCAAGCTGTACGCCAGCGACGGCAGAGAAGATGTCGCCCATTGAGTTGAATGGGCAAATGATGAGAACCACCACCCTAGCATTTCGTTGTGATACGCGAGGAACGAAACCGGAACG
>JAIXPR010000152.1 GCA_027486155.1 Pseudomonadota bacterium
ATCGATTCGCTCAATAAAAAGGGTGTCCTCACGATCGTTGTCGATCATCACGATCTTCCTCCAGGTAAAACAGCCGAGCCAGATATCATGGTGAACCCCAAGTCAGACCCGCTCTGGGTTGGATACCAGGAGCTGTGTGCGTCGGGGCTCTCCTGGCTTCTGTGCGATAGCCTCCTCGACATCTCCTGCTCGAATGAACAGCGCGAGCAGCTCTCGCGAGACCTCCTCCCACTCGCCGCGAATGGCACCGTCGCTGATGTGATGGAATTAACGGGACTCAATCGCGCGCTGGTGCGAGAGGGCTTCGCCTCAGTGGATAGTTCCAGTCTCATCGCGTTGCGAGTTCACCGCGCAACGATGCGCAGCGCGACCGTAACTGGGGCTCAGGTTGGATTCGTTATCGCGCCACAACTGAACGCGCCGGGGCGGATATCACCTGGTTCTGACCAGGGACCGGGAACGGCTCCAACATTGGAGATGTTAACGACGAACGATCCAGACCGTGTTGCGCATCTGTACAATCAAAATCGAGCCACAAATGAGAAACGAAAGGAGTTAGAGCGCGAGGGTTTACAGAGCGCGCGGGAGCTTCTCAGCGCTCGACAGAAAAAAGGTGATCCTATCCATCTCGGCGTCGCCGTCTTTGTGCCGAGCGCACATGAGGGGGTCGTTGGGCTCATCGCCGCAAGGGTGTGTGAGTCGATGCAGTGTCCAGCGCTCGTTTTCGCAAAAGATAAAAACGGACAGTGGAAGGGATCAGGACGATCGATACCGGGCATCCACCTCCTTGAGCTGCTTCGCTCTCCGATGGTTGCCCCTCTCATCGCCGAGTGCGGTGGCCATGCGGCGGCTGTTGGACTGAGAGTAGATGAGCGTAACCGCCGGATGTTCGAGAGCGCGTTCTCTCGGGCCTGTCAGAGGATATTTGGAGTTCTCAACCCGGCAGAGGATTCGCCCTTTAGTGAACCTTTACGGACTCCAGCACCACCGGTCCTTGAAACATGGTTCAAGTCGTATCGGCCTGACCTCGTTTTGACCATCGAAGATCTCATTGCGCGGTCTGACGATCTTCACATGGCGGCGAGCGCGATCGAGCCGTGTGGTCGCTCGAATCCTGAGATAAGTGTGCTCCTACCTCGAGTGCGTATCGTCTCACAAGACACCACGAAGAACGGACACCTTCGGATTGTCGTCGAGCAGGGTGCTCGTGATGAACGTGACTGGCGCACCGCGTCTCGTGTAGAGGCGATCGTGTTCGCCCGTTCGGTCGCCCATCAGATGCTCCATCGGATTCCTGTTGGCGCTCCAATCGATCTCCTGGTTCAGTCAGCCTTTGACCAGCGCGAAGTTTTTAACGGTCGAGGCAATCGATTCTCGCTGCAGGTGCTGCTGGCACAGCCAACGGCGTTCGTCCCACCCCCGATGCAGGTCCAACGGCAGGAGAGGGGAGAGAAGGCGAAGAGAGGCGCCGGGGGACGAGAGAGGACACCGAATCTCTTTGATCAGACCCTTCGCATTCCTACGTTTCAATCGGCAGCAGAGTTCTACGAGCGATTTGGGATTACCTGTCTGACCCCAGCGGTTCAATTTAGGCCAAAACAGTTCGAGTTTATCGCCAAACAATTGATCAAAGATGAGGTGCAGGCGAGAGAGAACCTCCTGTTAAGCGTAAACACCGGGGGCGGAAAAACCCTCATTACCTTCATGAAGATGGCGCGGGTGCTCTCGGCGGATCCGGACGCGAAGGTGCTGTACCTCACCCCTCAAACCGACCTCGTGGAGCAGGCGCTTGCGAGCGCGCGGCTCTTTTTTAATCTCAAGCCTGAAGAGATCGTTAAGGTCACAGGAGAGGTATCCGCCGAGCGACGACAGAAAAATTATAAGGGACCTGGACGGCTCTTCATCGGAACCCCACAAACGGCCATGATCGATGGTGATATATCTCTCTTCTCGATGGTGGGACTCGATGAAATTCAGATGATGCGGGGAGATCAGTCGGATCGGGAAAACACCCGCTACGCGTACCGATGGGTGGTGGGGGAGGTGCTTAAGTTACAAGACAATGGCAACTCGATCCGATTATGGGCGCAATCAGGTACGCCCGCCACCAGTACCGCCCAGAGCCTCACGGACGGGGTGGCACCTCGCTCCCACGAGGAGGAGCTTGCCGCCCTTGCGCGCACGTTGCGCGCTCGGTTTGAAGTCGCGACCCTTCCCACCGGGGAGCACAAATGGACCGCTGGACAGGTCCGTCTATCGCCGGAATTTCGGGAGCACCTTGTGCTTTTACAAGATGGAGCGCGCGAGTGCTATCGAGAATTTTTGGCGAGCCTTCCAGCGTGGGTGACAAGAGATGAGGGCATGACTGACATTGGTCCCTTGTATCGAGGTGCTCGAGCGACCCTCCGATCCTTCATGAGTGAGCATGCGAAGCAGGGAACAGGCACATTCATGCCGCGGGGAGATTTTATCGATAGGTATACCCTGAATCATCGGGAGCTCAATAAACTTGAGAAGGCCGCGAAGTATTCGCAGGACTCCAAGGTTGCAAGCGATGAGGCGGTATTGCAAACGCTCGGGGCGCTCGAAAAAGTTGATGAGTCGGAGAGAAAGTGGATTTGGATAGCGCGCTCCCGGATTCACGAGATGCAAGTTCTTCAAGCGCTCTTCATCGCGCTTCGGTCGAAGGGAAGGGCCGCGTTCGCGCATGACGCCTCATTCCTGATGTTGCGGGCGATGTATCCTGCACAGAAGCTTGAACCGGTTGGCGCCGCGAGCTACAAGGTGCGCGCGTTCCGGCGGCCAGAGGTGGCTCGCGTCCTTGGCTGGGCGCTGCGGGAATCCACATCGCGGTCGATCCTCAAGGAATTTGAAGCCCTGTATCCACGCCGCCACCACAACGGTGAGATTCACGATCGGTATGTCGCGGCGGCAAGGGAGCCACTGGTGTGGGAGGAGATATATAAGAATGCGCCAGCGAGTATGGAGATCCCGCGTGGGGATAACGCGCAGCAGGTTGACCAACGCAGAAAGGATCTCCTAGAGCCGGTACTCCTTCGTGAGCTTGTGAACGCGTCGGAGCGAGATCCAAAGGAGCATCATATTGAGGATTTCCTTCGAAATGTTTCGGACGGTTCCAAAACCATTGTTATCTGCGAGACAAAGTTCGAAGCAAGGCTTCTCTCTGAGCGACTGACGGCGCATGGATTTCCAGCGCGTTGGTATGCCGGGCGAAGTGTCAAACGAAGTGAACGGCTCAGCGATAACCTGGAGGCATTCAGACGAGGAGAGGTAAGAATATTGTGCGGAACGTCGGCGGTTGAGACCGGGCACGATATCGCAGAGGTAAGCTATATTCTCCGGTATGTACCGGTGACCTCGCGCAAGAAGAATGGGCAGGCGAAGGGACGAGCGGCTCGGCAAGAGGGACTCACCGGGGAATATCAAACGGTCGCGATAGATGACCCGGATACCGATATCAACGAGATGACCAAGGTCTATCGCGCCCGCACCAAATTGTTTGCTGAGGAGCGATCCCAGCGTCGGTACGAGTGACTCCCGTATGACCTTTAGTCCACAAATCCTCGTTTTGTTCCTAGTGTCAGGTGGTTAGTGTTGTTTTAGGAGCCCTAAAGGCTTGAATAAAGGAGTGCGTTGCTCTAGAACGGTGGATTGCTCCAGCTCGCTGAGTGCTCCATGTTTAAACAGCAACCCAAATCCCAACCCACACACAGAGGGGGCGTCCCAGTTGAGGCACCCGATCTCACAGGAATCGATGTGCAACGTCGGGTCCTCGATAACGGTTTAATTTGCTTTACGGCAACAGGACCGAACGCTAAGCGTTTCTTCGGCTCAAGTATCTTTACGCCAGCTCGTTCGAGTAACGGTGAGCAGCACGTGCTCGAACACATGATCGTGAGCGGTTCTAAGCAATTTCCTGACCCAAACATCTACACGCAAATCCACGCGACCTCCGATAGCTCGCCGGGTGCGTGTACCTTCTATAACCGTACCTGGTACTACGGCTCCTCGCTCTCTGACGCGGGTCTGAAGGCAACAGCCTCGATGCTCCTCGACGGGATGTTCAATCCACTCCTCTCAGAAGACTCCTTCAAAGCTGAGTCCTTCCGGTTGATCTCAGAGCGGAATCGCAAAAATTCGGTGCTAACATACCCTGCGGGTGTGGTGTTCAACGAGATGCGGCAGTGGTACCTCCATCCTGTCAACGTCGCGTTGCGCAACGCGGTTGCGCACCTCTTTCCTGAGGCACTCCCCCAGATAGATTTTGCCGGCAGCCCAGAGGGGCTCAAACGTCTCCGTCACGAGGATATCCTCAAATACCACCAGCGGTTTTACTATCCGGAGAACGCTGTATACTTCGTGAGTCACCCCTCGTCTCCAGCTCCCTTCCTACGGATGCTGGAGTCACTCAAGCCAACGGGTCGACACCATCATTTCGAACACCCGAGCTTTGTACCATCCGTCCGGCCGAGTTCGGTACAAGTGCAGTATCCGGTTGACCCAGGTATCACGGGGCATAATTCAAATCTTGTCCTCCTCTATCCGATTGAGAAGCCATCGTCGATGAAAGAGCTCATGTTTTACAACATGCTTGGGGACTCCCTCTTCTATTTTGACCGAAATGGCTATACGCAGAGATTCAATAAACTCTCATTACAGGGACGGTCTGTTGTATCTGCCACCTATCCGGTAGCTTTAGGAGATCAGTTCTTCCTCGTTGTGCAGGTTGACGAGATGGCGCCTGAGGATAGGGCGCCGGTCCGAGAACTCATCACGAACACCTATCGAACGGTGACGAGCAGAAACCTCCCCTTCACCACGTTTCAATCGGCGCTCGCGGGGCTTCGCCACTACTTTAGCCTTCCCTCCGGAGGTTCCGATGAGGTGTTTTGGAACCTCACCGAAGACATCGATTCACTTCCCGACTTCAATCTTCTCACCAGGAGCGCTGTCGCTAGGGATCTTTTCAGCCGATCCCGTGAGGTGTATCCCGAATTTTGCCGTTTCGTCGAGGGAGTATTCGGCAAAGATCCGCTCACCTTCGCGCAGGATCCGATCGCGACCAAACCGTCTCGGCGGCGAGCGCCTTCACGTGACCTAGGAGCCGCGGAGGAGATTGCGACCTCGCCAACGGCGCTTCCTGTTGTGGTGCCGGAGTACGACCTTCTGACGAAAAAGATAGCGAAAAGCGCCGCGAATGATTTTAGAGTGAGACTTCCCTTCGGAGCTGAGGGAAACAACCAGATTGTGAGCGTCCCGGTTGGAGATCAAAACCGAGTACACCTGAACATCGGATTTGACCTCTCGTTGCTTCCCTCGGATGTATGGATGCACGCGATCTTTATCCTCAATACTATCGGGGAGAACCGCGCCACGTTCAAAAACTCATCTCATATCCCCTTAAAGCTCTATTCCCTTGCCTCCGCGTCCACTAATCAGGTCTTCCCGCTTGCGAAGGAGGGATGCCACTTCTTCATGGGTGTCTCGGTATTTCCGGACGATGTAGACCGCTTTCTTGAGTATCTCGGAAAGATCTTCTCAAACCCGGACTACACGAACTCGGCTTATCTTCACGGACTGCAGTATCAACGTGACAGCCTCTTTCCTGATGTCTACGATCCGAGCGCGTCAGATGGTCTCTCAGACGCTTTCATGACCCGCGCGATGGCCTACTGTGATTCAGGATATCGGCACCGAGAGGCTCTGGTAGGATTCTCCGCGCTCCCCCGATTCAATAAGATCCTTAAGGCGTATGGCAGAGATCAATTTACGGAGTCCGAGAGGCGTACCTACCGGGCCATTAACTACATATTCTCAAGGACCGCTCTTCAGTTGCATTACTCAGCCCCTGAGGATCGGGAGGAACAGGTCGCCCAGTCTTTGCGAAAGTTCTTTGACGCGCAGAGAAGGTATGAGACGCAGCTCATTTATCCACCGACCCTGAGGTTGGCTCGTAACGAGTGTCTCGTGGCGCCGTCGGTGACAAATATAGCCGCTCGTGTGCTCACCGTGCCTGAATTCGGCCCAGAGTACGAGCCAGCGCTCACCATGCTCAAAGGCTTTTACATGAGTAATCAGCTGACGGCTCAACGTGGCTTCTATCGTAATTACGCAAAGTACGACCTCTCAAACGGTACCGTAAGCTTAATGACACAACGAGGCTCAAGCCCCGTCGCGCCATTTAAGGTATGGGATGGAATCCCCACCGCGCTTCAGAACGCTGCTCTAACGCGACGACAGATTCGCGGGCTCCAGATGGGAGCTCTCAAGAATCATCTCGCGCGACTTGAGGATTCCGATCCCCACGCTACGATGTTGCGGAGGGCTCGCCTCCACAACGTGGGGTGGGGTCCCTCCCAGTTCCTGGAGTACGCTGAGGGGATACTCGGGTCTACCGCGACCCACTTTACATGGCTTGGGGAGCTTATCGCTGAGCGACAGCGTCGCGGGCGTAACGTAGTGCTTACTAGCAAAGCGGGAGCTGATGAGCTGCGCGCTCAGATGCGAAGGATCGATTGGGGACAGCCGACAGTCGTACATCTGTAACAGCGAGTCCGTGAGACGCCCTGTGAGGTGAGACGCTCCTGCGAGCGGTCGATAGAGAGCCTGCGGACTCGGATATGTGCACGCCGCACGATAGATTATTGTACGCAGTATCCCCGGATCTGCTAGTCTGACTGACCATCATTTAGATTGGGTTTGAGATGTTACAGGAACGAGATCATTCGGAACGTTTAAGTGAACACCTGATATCGGGGGAGCTCGCGCTCTCACCACAACGTCCGGCCGCGTCTTTTGTTGCCCTCGATGGCTCGGAGACTGTGCGACACGAGAACGCTCTCTCCGTGGAGCGGACGGAAGGGGGGTATCGCGTCGCGTTGGCAGTGGTTAATCCCGTTGCGCTTCCGGTTTTCTCGGAGCTCTTCCTCCGTAAGTTCTCCTCCCATGCCGAGTGGGAGGAGATGCGGCAGACAACCTACAGCGCTTCCTCAGAGACGCGGGCGCATCTCGGATACGCTGACCAGCAACCAACGCCGTCGTTAGTTGCCTCCATAGAGCTCATTGGACCGGAGCTCAGCGTCTCCTCATGCCGACTGGTGTTGGAGCCGCGCGTTCAGGCAGCACAACGATCGTTCGGTGAGCTTCCCTCGCTCATGCCCCCGCACGTCCCCGGGTCGGAGGTTGATCAGTCGCTGGTTACCACCGCTCAGTTGGGAATTGCTCTCTACACGCAGCGTCGTCAGCGAGGAGATGTCGTGTTCGCTGATGTCAAGCATGGACTCCTCCTTCAGCCGGATGGTTCGTGGGAGCTGTTCAAGCCGGAGGATGTGTTAGGGCGTATCGCGACGCAGGAGATTACCTGTAAGGTGCTCGAGGGGGTCGCGCTTTTGGCCTCTTCCCATAGTATACCTCTGATGTATCAAGGCTGCGCGGAGGCCCAGCCGGCGCTGAGTCGGCTTCTTGGGGAGCAGCTGAAGACGGGGCTCATGAAGACTCGTCACGATATAGACCAGCACCTCGTGGATCAAACCGCTCAGCGCGCTCGTCTCCTTCATCGACGTGAGTACTCCGCCACCCCAATACCACACGCGGGGCTCCAGCTTTCAGCCTATCTACGGATGTCGGCACCGCTGCGCGAATTCGTTGATTGTGTCAACCTGCAACAGATCATCCGCTTCACCCAAGGCGAGCCCCCTCTCTATGAGCATGCCGAGATCGAGGGTTTCATCGCTGAAGCAGCGCAGCTTCAACAGCAGCGCGTTCGCCGTAAGGGGGATCGAAAGTACACGCCTTTGGTGGATGATGGGCTCAAGATCCTTCGACAGGATCGAGGGATGTCGTCGACGCAGCTACGCTCGTTTGTGGCTGACTGTCGCGACGCGGGTAAATTACCGAGGGAGTTGATCAAGTATCTCATGGATGGCATGGAGACCAACGCCGCGTTGATCATGCCCGTCCTTTCGGGTTTGATATTTTCGCGCTTCATCGGAAGTTCCCGAGATCTCCGAAGTGCGGCACAGTGGATCGTCCAGAACCGCCCGGAGTTCATGGAAGAGTTGATTGCGTGCGGTATCGCGAATGGGAGCTTATCGAGACAGGTAACTCAGGCATGCGGCGTTTCGCACGGTAGTGTAGCGGAGAGTATGTGGTGTGTTGACGGTCGGATATATAATTCGCAGCTCTTCGTCGCTAATCCCCGACGGTTTGACGCGGACCTTGAGTTGACCCGTGTGCAACGTATTCAGTTCGCCAAGCTATGTGGCGCGAAATATGGGTGGGAGAGTCCAAACACTGGGCTGTCAGAGCTCTTCCCCCTCATTCGAAGGCTTGAGTTTGAGCTGACTCGTCGTGGGGAACGGTATGAGCTCGGATTGCACGCGCACGGTCTTCCGGGGGGACTGACCGAGTATGTGCTTACGGTCTCGTCGGACCTCCGTGTGCCCGAAGCCCCCCTATACCAGGGGGTCCATCGGGGCGACGACTGGTTTGTTGCCGTTGAGGCGGCGGCAGGTCAGATTGCGGCTCAGCTTACCCCAGAGGCCGCGGTAGAGACTCCCAAATCACCTGGCGATGATTTGGCAGCTCCCTCAATCAACCGACCCAGTTGATGCCATCGCTGAATACTCTCGGGTTACCGTCCGAGAATCTGTGAGGGGCTCTCCATACTCAATCGTTACATCACACCCACGTGCCGTGTGCGCGATGCTGGCGGAGGCCTTTGTGTCGGATTGATGGCATACACGCTGGTACGAGAGGCCTGCCCAGACGTTTCCGTGTTTTGCGGAGGCTCTGGTAAAGCCAAGGCCCACCAAGAGAGCACTCGCGTCGTCCTGATTCTCCACACTGATTAAGATAAAGCCGTCGCTGCGGGTATTTTTTGTTTCCCGAATGATAAAACCACTCGCTTTTTCGAGCACGGCGATCATGCTGAGCTTACTGTGAACTCCACCGAGGGGCATTTCTAGTGCTTCAAGCAGCTGAGTTGCACGCTGACGAACTCGCGGGTCCAGCGGTTTCGGCTGACCAGTCCCGGATGAGCGTTCGGGCGGCACCTCGGCGCGATCGACCTCCGGCGCCCTTGGGGTAGGTGGGGGAAGTTTTAGTTCAGTTAGTGATAGTGGTGCTGGGGCCACCGGACTATCCGACCGAGTCGCGATGATCGTCGTTTCGTCTCCGCTCAGGGTTAACGCTGGTAGGCTCTGAAGCGTGTGCTCCACATCGGTCCGTACAAGGTGTTTCGGTATTGGGATGGTAACAGAGGTGCCTCTCACGGAGACAGTTGAAAGCCCACTGAGAAGGGACGATAGAATTGAAAGCTCCTTTGCTGACGGGGATAACCCTAGGGCGGTAGCCACTCTTTCTCGGGACGTTAGCTGTTGGTTTGCGGTCATAAGAAGGTTTCTATAACTCTGTTTTCTTGTAGTAGGGTAGGGCGGAATCAAATGCATGTAAAGTGGGTCGAGTGTAAGGGCTCGTGGTTGCCGAAAGGTTGCTAAGATATTGAATGTATTACGCTCCTTGACCGTCAACCTACCGTGTGGGAGAAGCGCCTCTCTTCCAGACAGGGAGCGCAGTAACGCGGTTGGTCTTGACGAGAACCGTTTGAGAGTCAACTTTCCGCTCCTAGCTTTCTCTCAGTCGTCGAAGAGCGCATCGAGGAAGTGTTGCTCGTAGTAGGTGAAGCGCTCCCGCGACCCGGCAGAGTGGATCAAAAGAGCGATGTCGCGTAAAGAGTTCTAGCCAGGTCTACGAGCACTCGGTGTACTTACTTGGCAGTTTCTTGAGTTGTCTCCTAAATCTGGCTATCTCTTTGTTCCGGTTTTTGACAAGGACATCGAGTCCCTTAGGCAGCTGACCGGCGAAGATCTCTGAGAACGCCCTCACGAGCGCCTGTTTAGGAATAACCCTTTGAGTACACGACGCCGCGACCACCTGGCATTGGTACTTCTGACTTCGGTCGTAGGGGTTTACGAACTGCCGCATCTTACTCATGGCGGTCGATCCTCGAGCGAGGAATGGCACGGTAAAGCTGCCGTTAGTACCCTTCCATTTTCCTTTTCTCGCCGCCTCGATTGAGAGTGTCGTGAGCTTCAGCACAACGCTTCGGGTGTAGTCAAAGGGGAATCTGAGGATCGCTGGATCGAGGACCGTGCATTGACCCGGCACCGCTCTTTCAGCGCAGGGGATGAGAGTGGGTGGCACCTGTATGTTTTGTCCGAGGAATTTCCAAACGCCGGAACGAGATTTGTTGGTAAGGAAGTGCGTTTCGGGAAGGATAAAGCCAGAGTTTCCTGGAGGGAATAGTTCGCCTGGAGTCGCCTTTCCGGTCACTGAGTAAAGTGAGTTGAGTGATGGATATCTGAGTGGCACCGACAGGGCGCGGTCTGAGAGGTTAGTGGTTGAGAAGTAAACCTGGGGAACATTGCCAACCAGGAGTCGGCATGGAGGCTCCAAGGATGAGACCACACGGTCAGCCGGGATACGTAGGGTGCTCCGGTCGCTGAGCTCCGTTCCGGTAGCTACTACCGGTTCGAAGTAGATGGCCTCAAGTCCGGAAGAGATAGAGTAGAGGTGAGAACTCCAGAGCCGGGTTACCACGAATCCTTGTGGGTCTGACTCATATAACGTTGAGTCGATTAAGACGGGAGCCCCGGGCAGCGGTGTATTGGAGATCCTAATTTGGAGAGTCACCGGCACAAGTGGTGGGGTAGCCGTAGCCGTCGCTGTGTTAGTTGGCGTTGTTGTCGGCGTTGGCGTTGGTGTCACTGTAGCTGTGTTGGTAGACGTTGGAGTGAGGGTCGGAGTTGAAGTTGGGGTTGTTGATGGAGTTGGGGTTGGGGTACTCGTCGGCGTTAGTGTCGCGGTGAAGGTTGGTGTGACTGTTGGCGTTGAGGTCGCGGTAGGCGTTTGTGTCGGAGTTGGTGTTCGCGTCGGTGTCGGCGTCACGGTAGGCGTAGCCGTTGGCGTGGTAGTAGGGGTTGGAGTTCTGGTTGGAGTTGATGTCGAGGTTTGTGTTGGAGTTATGGTCGGGGTTTGAGAAGGGGTGAATGTCGGTGTCACGGTTGGCGTGCTCGTGAACGTGGCGGTGTGAGTCGGTGTCCTGGTTGGTGTCGTCGTTGGTGTGATAGTCGGAGTGGGGGATTTGGTCGGGGTTGCTGTTGGTGAGTATGTAGGCGTAACGGTTGGAGTCTCGGTAGGCGTAGCTGTTTGCGTGGGTGTCGGCGTGTGGGTTTGGGTTGGGGTGATCGTTGGCGTCTCCGTTGCCGTTGGTGTGTAAGTCGCGGTTGGAGTGGCTGATGGGGTTGGAGTGCTCGAGTAGGTTGAGGTTGGAGTTGAAGTCGGAGTTTCGGTAGGTGTTTGGCTGTGAGTTTCCGTCGGAGTGGCGGTGAACGTCGAGGTCGATGTTGGCGCGGCGGTTGCGGTTTCAGTCGCTGTTTCAGTTGGTGTCGAAGATGGAGTCGTGGTTGGCGTTTGGGTTGGTGTAAAGCTTGGGGTATCGGTTGGCGTGTTTGTAGGCGTCTCAGTTGAGGTATTTGTTGGGGTGGTAGTTGGTGTTTCAGTTGGTAGCTCTGTTGGAGTGTAGGTAGGTGTCGCCGTTGGCGCATCCGTTGGTGTGTGGGTCGGTACGTTAGTTGGGGTCTCTGTCGGCGTCTTCGTTGGTGTCTCGGTTGGGGTATTAGTTGGAGTCTCTGTTGGCGTTTCTGTTGGAGTGTTGGTTGGGGTTGCTGTCGGCGTGTCCGTTGGTGTTCTCGTTGGAATGTTGGTTGG
>JAIXPR010000167.1 GCA_027486155.1 Pseudomonadota bacterium
AATCGATCACGATTCGCCGGCAGGTATCGGGGCCAACGTAGAGAAAGCCTCGTGGTTGCGATGTCGTCTGCCTCCCCTGCCCCGTGCGCTCACTGACCTCTCCTGTTCGCGCCGCGGCGCCGGGAACGAGCCTGTTCAAGATAGTACTCTTTCCAACGCCCGAGACACCACACAGCGCGACAACATTAACATCCGGCGCCTGAATGAGACTTTGGACGGTCGCGAGGTCTTGGCCATATTTGGCGCTACACTGCACAACCTTGATTCCTATCTTACGATAGGTAGCAAGCACCTCGGCGCTCTCCCCGGTCTCCAGGTCCCACTTGTTGACGACAAGAACGGCTGGAATGTTCTGCATCCGAGCCGCTATCAACATGCGATCAATAGTGACGGGGTTCAGCGTGGGACCAACCGCGGTTATAACGAGAAGGAGGTCAATATTCGCCCCCATCCTCTTGAGGGCTCCGCGGTAGGAACGGGATAACGTTCGAGTGGAAGGAACGACCCCGGTAACGAAGACCTTACCCTCGCGTTTCTCATACTCAACTCGATCACCAGTCACAACATCGAGCACACGTGACGCGACGGTGCCCGATACGATCCCATCGGCGGTGAGAAGGGACACATGGCGTCGAGATACGTCGAGAATCTGTCCGGTCGTCTGGGTTGTAATCGGTTGAGAGGGTTTAGCCACAGAGATGAGGATACATCATGGGGCGAGAATAAGGATACTCCCACAGCTCATATCCTATCGCCTGCCGGAAGTCGCACTGGACATGGAGATTCAGATACTTGGCCCTACCCATCACGGTCTCAAAAATTTCTCTCGTAAAAGGGTCAGGGCGTGGTTAACTAGAAGGAGGTGGAGTAAAGTACAGCCATGCAACGCAAGACGAACCATTGGAAACAGCTTTCAGGGGCTAAGATTGTGCGCGTTAATCCAACGAGAGTGCCCTTCATGCCAGGAATCGGACTGATCCTTCTTGGAGCTATCATCTTTCTCGCTCCGAAGTTCTTTCTAGCCGCGATCGGTACCTTCTTCGTCCTTCTCGGTATCGGCGCCTGCTATATCGCCTGGAAATTTATGGCCTTCAAGAGACAGGTCTCAAAGCTTGCGGAAGAGTTCCAAAATAGTGTCGATGTACGATCTTTTCAGGTCCAGAACAGCGACGATATCGATATCACAGAGACCGATAGCAAAAAGATTTACTATCATTGATCTGACCTAGACGAGCTGCTCGCCACCAGTGCTGATGAAGACCTTGCCTTCTGCCTCAAGTCGTCGAACGACATCGACAATACCTTGTTGCGCTTTCTCCACGTCCTTAAGCTTCACTGGGCCAAGGGCATCGAGGTCTTCCTTAATCATCTCAGCGGCGCGTTGAGAAACGTTGCGGAAGATGAGGTCCTTCAGCTCTGAACTAGCTGTCTTAAGGGCAAGCACTAATTGCTCTCGAGGTATATCTTTGAGCACAGTTTGAACGCCTTTGTCGTCGATCTTCTTGACGTCCTCGAATGTGAACATCAGAGATCTGATTCTCTCAGCGATATCAGGGAACGTTTCCTCGATCTCGGTGATGATACGCTCCTCACTATTTCTATCGACGAAATTTAGGATATTAGCGGCCGATTTCGGACCACCGATCTCCTCATCTTGAAGCTCTCCGCCGCGGATCTGCCCACGAAGCACCTCTCGTACCTCATCAACCACCGCCGCGCTGACGTTGGTCAGGTTAGAGATCCGAATAAGAATGTCGGTCTGCATCTCCGGTTGCATCTGACGAAGAACGATGGCCGCTTGGTCAGGGTTCATCATCGTCATCAGGAACGCGATAGTTTGAGGATGCTCTGACGTTATGAACTGATAAACGAGCTTTTCCGGCACATCCGCGATGATCGACCCGATCGGCTGCTTTTTCGCGCCTGCGATATACTCAAGGAGGGATTCGCTTTGCCCCTCGCCGAACGCTGAGGAGATTACGCTCTTAGCAAACTCGCGGCCGTCGACCACCATCCTTTCGCCCGCTTTAAGCATGCGAAGGAAATCCACAGATGTTTGGAATTGCGTCTCTCGATCAACCTCGGAGACAGCAAGAAAGGCACGGCTAATCTTCTTGACCTCATGCTCGTTCAGGTGCTGCATAACTTGCGCAGCAACCTCCTTCCCGAGGCTCAACAGGGTCAAAGCGGCTTTCTCTGAATTTGATAACTCCCTTGTCATGGAGACTCCCCTTCGTTCAGCTGGTTAGGATGATGATCCCCCGCATAAGGGCTCACGACAGTTGTCTTGTATTCCTCGCTTAGCCCCCTTACACTAAAAGAATATGGTTCAGTCGCCTGACGAAGGTCTCCTCATAACGTGTTTTCAAGAGGTTACAGGCAGCCCGCCGTCATCCATTGTCCCCTTGCGCCCCCACGCCTCAGAGCGTCGTATCTATCGATTGAGTCACGGAGCGACGAGGCTTGTTGGGGTAGTGAACCCCTCGCGGGCCGAGAACGACGCGTTCGTCGCCCTCGCCAAACATTTCAAAGCGAATCAGCTTCCCGTTCCCGCTATTCACGCCTACAAGCCGGAGGCGGGGGTCTATCTTGAGGACGATCTTGGGGAGATAACACTTTTAGATTTTTTGATTACAGAGAGGGCGCGAACCAGCGAAGCCTTTCCAAGATCCGTCGAGGCGGTATACCAGCGCGTTCTCTCCTTCCTTCCTCGCTTTCAGATCGAGGCCGCGACAGAACTCGATTTTTCTTTGTGCCTCGGTTCAGACACTTTTTTTTCAGACACATTGAGGAAGGACATGCGGTCCTTCTGTCTCGAATTGGTGCATCGCCTGATCCCTCAATTCGATACCTCGCGGCTTGAAGATGACTTTACGACTCTGATCTCGTATCTCGAGAAAGCAGAGGGTGGCTTCTTTCTGTATCGCGATTTTCAATCGCGCAACATCATGCTCGTAAACAACGAGCCTTTCTTTATTGATTTTCAATCGGGACTTAAAGGACCACTGCAGTACGATGTTATCTCGCTTCTCTATCAATCGAGCGCTCGAATCCCCGATGAGAATCGGGACGCGCTCGTGGAGGTTTATCTTGAGGCCGTCTCTCGGCACACAACCTGCGACCGAGAAGAGTTCTTCCGCTACTACCCAGCTTTTATTATCAGTCGTATGCTCCAAGTTCTGGGGGTCTACGGCCGCGAGGGCCTTGGCGCACAAAAGGAGTACTTCGCGAAGAGCATACCAGGCGCGTTAACAACTCTTCACAAACACCTACGCTCCAAACACCTCGCGATAAAACTCGATCAAATACTTGCGTGCTCCGAAGCTTTACTGAAGAGTGCATAAAAAGACCGCTCTATGAATACCTCTTCACCAGCACCACTCATCGTCGAGATCACCAGCTTCTCATTCAAGGCCCCCCTTCCTCCCCATATGTTCTCCCTCGAAGGGGAGCGACACGGCGGCGGATTCGTGTTCGATTGCCGCTCCCTCCCCAATCCGGGGCGGGAGGAGCGTTTCAAAGATAAGACCGGTCTCGATATGGAGGTATGCGCCTACCTTGAGGCGGTCGCTGAGGTAGCCACGTTCCGCGATCACGCCTTTGGGCTCGTGGAATCGGCTATCCGCAACTTCCTCGACCGTGGATTCTCATTCATGAATGTCAGCTTCGGATGCACCGGTGGACAGCATCGTTCAGTGTACCTCACTGAGCAGTTGGCGCAGCACCTGAACGCTACCCTTGCCCCCCAGGTCACGCCCAAAGTGGTCCACTACAATTTGGTGAGGAAGGGGTTTATTAAGGAAACCGCTGATTGAGTCGCCGTGGACGGTTATTCTGAGGAAGACTCGCAGACGATGACGTCGATGTGTGACGGAGGACGAAAGGCGCCTACGTATATCGGTTGACGTTGACCGC
>JAIXPR010000252.1 GCA_027486155.1 Pseudomonadota bacterium
AACGGACTCTCCATCGCAAGCACCGCACCAGGTCTCAGAGATTCGCTACGTGATGGGCACCCTCCTCGACAACACCCTCTTCGCCCCATCGCAGAAGAAGGGACGCGAGCTCCTGAACGATACCTTCCAGATCGCTGAGCATCTCGACTCCGTGTTAAGCACCTGGAAGCCCGAAAGCCCCGTCAGTGCCTTCAACCGGGACCCCTCACCTCACCTACGACCAGTCGATCCTGACCTCTATGCCCTCGTTACTCGCTCACAGGAGCTCTCAGAGAGAACCGATGGAGCGTTCACTATCGGGGTGCGTCCTCTCGTTGAAATGTGGGAGCGTGCGGCAAAAGCAGGTTCTCCGCCTTCCGCGAATGCGATTGCTGATGTCACGGGACTCCTCATGCCCGCGAACCTTCTCACCTCTCCCCCATCAAACCTCGGCAAGAGGTTTCCTGAAGTACGGATCGAGACCGGCGGGATCGGCAAGGGCTACGCTGTCGACAAGATGGCCTCCTTCCTGCGATCACGGGGAGTACGCCAGGCCTTGATTAATTTTGGCCGTAGCAGCATCGCCGCGATCGGAGCACCCCATGGCGCGCCAGGATGGAGGATGGAGCTCGCCCTTACCGATACATCATCAGAGGGGACGGTCGAGCTCCGCGATGAAACGCTCTCTGTGTCGCGAGCCCGAGGCACTCCGTTTGTAATCAACGGAGTGGCATATGCGCACATCTTCGATCCACGAACGGGAATGCCGGTCAAAACCTCTCGAGGCGCCGCGGTTCGTGGGCCATCAGCCACGGATGGAGAGGCGTTTGTGAAATACCTGATTATCAGGGGCGCGCCATCGGAACCTGTCGCGGACGGCTGGGGAGGTGTCGATTGGATTGTGAAAAGTGGAGATATGGCGACGAAGTCCAAGGGTTTCGCGATGGCAAGCACCCTACCCGCAGAGCCTGTCCGCTGACAGACGGAGCAAGCACGGGATGTTGATTAAGGACTCCGAAGGATTTGTAGATCGAGTCCCCCACGTACACAGCACGCTCGTCAAAAACAGGATGTGGGATATATACCCACAACTATTGATCCTCCCTCGCGATCGTAGCGCGTGATTCCCACTCTTTGTTACCGTGTTGATGATGAACAGAGAGTCGGGACCAACAAAAGACGATGTCGCTCGACTCATTCGAGGCAAACCATCTCGGGGAAGGGTCGGTAGTCGACAAATTCGGCATCGACTTCGCGCAGACGAGCTTCAACGTCTCGCGATTGCGCGTTCACGCGGCTATCTGACCGTAACACCATCAACACGAACCGCCTTGCAAAACGCGTGGCACCTCGATCGACTATCAGTTGCCGAACCGTGCTTATTCGTTCGACACACCGAGGACGGGTATATCGTATCTGGAGAGCGAGAAGGATCTCCTCTCTCCATGCGTTCGACGAGCTTGAGAGAGGTCGAGGAATTTCTGCGCCGACTTCGGAGTTGAGCGCGACTTCAAATAGACTGAGAGAGAAAGATCCTCTCGCCGCCTCAATTGCGATACAAATCGAGAGGTCTACACATACCCGGCCCGTCGGGAGACGGACTCTCCCCCAAAAAACAAAAAGGCCGATCAGAATCTCAACAATTCCGACCGGCCTCTCTATCAAGCAGAGAAAAAACTACGCCTTCGACAACATCGCGTAGATCTCATCCTTCAACGCGAGGCGATTTCGGCGAAGCTGTTCTTCTTGCTCCTCAGACATAAGCTCGATGCGAGACTCAGCGCGAGCAATCTGCTTATCAACCTCCTCCCATTTCGTGAGAAGGGATTGGAAATGGGCGTTCGATGTCTTGAGCGTATGAATCTGCTCTTTGTGCTCAGGGAACTCGTCTCCGATAGTGTGGTGATGGCCTTGCATACATACCTCTTACATATCCCAACTCAGGGTGTTTCGATGAGAGGACCCCCTCTCTACAGCCACTACTCTAGGACGTTTGAGGCTCGTTGCGAAGAGGGATCCGAGGTGTAGTACTTGAGCACATCGATCGTGATCTTGCCGAGCTTCGGGGTGTGTTTAGGTATTCTCCTGAGCAATCGTCGGGGAATAGCGTAGTTTTTTGTTTAAGTAACGCGGAGTCGCGGAAGACGCGGAGAGCGCATCAATAGTCATCTGCGAACTCCGCGTTTTCCGCGCCTCTGCGTTACATATCCAAGATATTTGGACCCGGAAGAACTTAGTTTTTACCTAATGATGCATGGTTAACATGCCGTAGGAGACACAAGCGTCGACGGAGCTGCAGCCCGTCACCCAATCGTTGAACCATCCGTAGTCGCCCAGCTACGTGGTTGCGAGTTTCAACATCTTCTCAACCCCGCGCAGCTTCAACTGCTTTAGCCGCCGCTCCTCCGCCTCCTCTTTCGCCGTGAGAAAACTTTGCTTACCGAGCTTTTTGAGTTTGGTATCCAACTCTAGGTGCTGAGTGTAGAGCTTTTTAAGTTCGAAATTGCTCTCAACGGCCTTCTCGATAAGCTCTCGCTCGTGATTCTCCATATCGGACTCCCTCCCGCGTTCAATACACCTCTAGAATACAGCGCTGCAACGATCAGTATACCCTCTGACGCTGGGGGTTTGTAGAAAATTTTCGGAAGCGAAAAAACTTTCGATTCGAGAGGTGATAAAGAGCTGTTCTACGACGAAACGGTCGGAGGAGCGACGAACGTTATCGCCCGTCCCGCGAGCTCTCCATCTCGGCGATGGGAGTGGAAACGACTATCAAGGATGGTGCAGATACCAGAAATTTCAACAACTTGCTTTGGCATGATTTCCCGAAGCTGCTGAGAGGCGGTTTGCGCCGTGTCGAGCAGGTACCTACCGTCCCGACCAGGTCGATACGACGCGGCGCTTCCGATCGCCTCGATGACCTCTGACCCCACCTCGTACACATCTCCCCCTGCGCAGGCGAAGATAGCGGCCTCAACGGACTCTCCCAACGCGCGTGCGACCTTCCCAATGATCCCGTTAGCCAACCCACGCCACCCCGCGTGAATAAGCCCCCACCCCGACGAACCTCGGAGCACGATCGGAACGCAATCAGCGGTCGCGATAGCATATCCTACTCGCTCCTCCGGCAGGTTCTGCGAGCAAGGGGCTATCACCGCGTCATATTCACCGAATCGAAGTAGTTTTCGTTCTGGGGAGACCTGAGAGAGGGTCTCCTCAACCGAGCGAGCGTCAAAGAAGAGGTCGCTATGGGTCTGTCTCGGATTCGCCATCATCGAGACCCCCATCGCTCTGCAGAATTCAGGGGCGATCGCGAGGAGGGAATCTCCGCCAAAGGAGGGAGGACGCAACGTCATCCCATGAACAATCCCCTCCTCCCACCACGGGCGATACACCAAGAGTTGAAATCCGTTATACTCGATGATGTCGAAGGTAGGATTCATCTCGAAACGTCACCGCGCTCCGCGAAAGGCAGCGAGAAGGCGCTGAAAATCATCGGGGAGCGGCGCTGAAAAGGAGAGTCGTTCCTGAGTAATCGGATGAGCGAACGAAAGGGTCGCGGCGTGGAGCGCTTGTCGTCCAAGCAGGTGCGCGCTATCACGGAGCGGCTTCGGCAAATTTGAGAAGTCACCATACACCGGATCTCCGATGACCGGAGATCCAATTGAGTCCATATGCACGCGGATTTGATGGGTACGCCCAGTCTTGAGCGTGCACTCAACAAGGGTCCCGTGGGGAAATCTCTCCTGTACCTTCCACAGGGTTGCCGCGGGGCGTCCATGCTCCGAGATCGCCATAATCTTTCGATTCGTCGGATGGCGACCGATCGGCGCGGACACCTCTCCCTGATCGTCAGCTTGAATCGTCCGAACGGCGCGTGGCGTCGTGTAGACGAGCGCGAGGTAACTTCGTCCGACACTTCGCTCCGCGAATTGCCGGGAGAGCGCCGCGTGCACAGGGGTCGATTTCGCGACGACCACAACCCCTGTCGTGTCCTTATCGAGTCGATGAACGATTCCCGGACGATCGGAGTCCCCAACCGAGAGCTGCTTTTTTCCCACATGGTGAACGACCGCATTCGCGATAGTGTGCGAGTCGTTTCCCGCTCCTGGGTGCATGGAGATTCCGGCCGGCTTATTGAGGACGATAAGGTGCGCGTCCTCGAAGAGGATATCAAGGGGAAAATCGAGCGGTGAGAGATGGGTCTTCTGCTCGCTCGGAACGGAAACCTGGATCTGAGCGCCATCACTCACCTTGAAGGCCGGCTTGACAACGACCTTGCCGTTGACCGAGACCGCTCCATCCTCAATCCATCGCTCGACCTGCGAGCGACTACACATAAACGTAGGCGCGAGGCGCTCGACGATAATCTTGTCGAGTCGCGCCTCATCTCCGAGATGTTCGATCAGATGAACGTTAGTTACCATCGCGCAATCTCCCCGTAGCGTCGTCGATGTCCCGCGCTATCTGCGCTTTAAGCTCCTCCACAGAGTTGAATTTCAGCTCATCACGCAATCGGTCGATAAAGCGCACATGCAGTCGCCGTCCATAGAGGCTTGGAAAGTGTTCGTCGAGAATATGCACCTCAAGCCGCTCGCCGGATCCGTTAAAGGTCGGTCGAAGCCCTATGTTAGCGACACCATCGTAGTCGCGCCCCTCAATGTTGACCCGACACGCGTAGACGCCGCGCTTTGGGAGGAGGCGCCTACCACACATGATGTTCGCGGTTGGGAATCCGATCTGTCGCCCACGCTTATCACCGTGACCTACACGCGCTGACACGGTAAATGGAGCGCCCAGAAGCGTCGCGGCGCCCCGCACATCTCCGGCTAGGAGCAACTCACGAATCCTTCGAGAGCTCGGCCGCTCCCCGTGCTCAAGAAGCTTGGGCACAACACGCAGGGTAATTCCGTAGCTCGGCAACACACGCTGAAGGTACGCTAAGTCCCCCTCTCGCTTGTGTCCAATCGCGACATCTTCCCCAACCACCATGATCCTCGCGCCGAGCGCGTTAACGAGAACTCGTTCAATAAAGTCCTTCGCCGTGACCTTTGAGAACTCCTTAGTGAAGTGAATTCCGTAAAGGAGCTCAATCCCCAGTTCC
>JAIXPR010000362.1 GCA_027486155.1 Pseudomonadota bacterium
AAGGTATCAACCCCTGGAAATGTTCAAAATTCCATGTTCCCGACGGTGCACGGAACTAACCTGAACAAGGAACCAATTACGTTGCCCGACCATTATCGGGGTAAGGTGACCTTAGTTCTCGTTGGTTACACACAGAAGACTCAGTTTGATATCGATCGGTGGATTCTTGGTGCCCTCCAGGCGGAGGTGCCAGCTGAGATCGTCGAAGTTCCGACCATCGCCGGTATGATGCCTCAGATGGTGCAGGGATTCATCGATAACGGGATGAGAAGTGGTATTCCGAAGTCCGATTGGGCTGCCGTGGTGACGGTCTACGAAGATGCTCCGAAAATTATTGAGTCCTTGGGCAACGAGCGTCCCCAAAGCGCGTACGCGGTTCTCTTAAATAAAGAGGGACGGATAGTGTGGAGTTCCAATATCGGATACTCCGCGAGTCAGATCCTTGAACTCAAGAAGATGGCCACCTCTCTTCGATAAGTAGCGCGCTTTACTTAGAGAGCGACGAGCGGAGATTCTCAAGGTGTTGCCACCTCTCATAGAGGCGCTCGACCTCCTGCTGTTGCGTCGTAAGCGCGTCGCAGAGTTCGGAGAGTTTTGAGGCGTTGGTAGCGATTTGCGCGGAGTCCATCTCTTGCTGAATCTTTGTGAGCTTAGCTTCCGCTTTTGCTATCAGGTCCTCAATCATCGATAAGTCTCTGGCGTCTTTGTACGAGAGCTTCGTGGTTTGCTTAGGCTTGCCCTCGGCGTCCTTTACGCTCTCCTTCCTACCGCGTCCGGCCTCTGTATCCCGTTTCGCGGACTCCCATTGGGCGTAGTCTCCGTAGAGGACGCCGGTACCATCTCGTAATCCCAACACGGCGCTGCCCGTGCGCTCCAGGAGGTATCGGTCGTGCGTTATGAGAACGATCGCTCCGGGGAAGCCCTCGAAGCTTTCCTCAAGATTATCCAGTGTCGCGATGTCGAGGTCGTTCGTCGGCTCGTCAAAGAGTAGGATGTCGCACTCTTGAGACATGCTCTTGGCGAGAAGGGCGCGAGCGCGCTCTCCTCCCGACAAAGAGCCGAGTGTTGTCGCGAGGTGGTGATGGGAAAAGAGAAAGCGGGATGCCCACGCCGCTACGTGGAGCGACTGTCCCTGGTACAGCACGGAGTCCCCATGTGGGCAAAGGAAATCGCGTAAGGTGACATCGTCTTTAAGCTCTCTCCGAGCCTGGTCGAGGAAGGCAGTACGAAGGCCCGGAGCTCTGGTGATGCGCCCGTGGGTCGGTTCGAGCTCTCCGAGGAGTGTGCGAATGAAGGTTGTCTTGCCGCTACCATTGGGGCCCACGATGGCAAGTCGGGTTCCTGGAGAAAGTATGAGGGATACCCGAGAAAAGAGCTCTTTCCCCCCCATCGACTGGCAGATCTCCTCGACCTTGATGAGCTCCTTGGTTTTTCTTTGGGTCGATGAGAATTCGATATCCGCGCGGCGCTGTGTTCCTGTAGGGGCGCTTTTGAGGTTATCGATAAGACGATGCGCCTCGTTGATTCGAGCGCGTGATTTAGTCGTTCTCGCCTTCACCCCTTGGCGAAGCCATTCAACCTCTCGCCGCACCTTGTTGGTCAGCGATTGTCTTTGTTGTTGGAGCTGCTCCAGCCTTTCCTCGCGGAACTCAATGTAGTCCGCGTAGCCGCCATCGCACACCATCGCGTTGTTGGGATACATTTTGTTGATCTCAAGAACGCGGGCCGCCAGGCGCTCAATAAAATACCGGTCATGGCTAACAAACACTATCGCGCACCGCATCGTATCGAGATAGTTCTCCAGCCAAAGAATTGAGTCGATATCGAGGTGGTTCGTTGGTTCGTCGAGCAGTACGCAATCCGGTTCAAGCGCTAGAGCGCAGGCGATGGACAAGCGCTTCTTCCAACCCCCTGAGAGCCCGTCTACCTGGACCGACTCGTCGTTAAAACCGGTCGCTCCGAGGTAGATGTTGATCCGTCGAGCTATCTCACCATGATCGAGTCCGTGTTGGTGGAGCGCGAGCTCAAGTATCTCTCCCACGCTTTTTCCTCTCGGAAAGTCCTCTTGTTGAGGGACGTACGCGCAACGAAGTCCTTTGCGGAAGCTTACATTTCCGTCGTCGACCTCCTCGATTCCAGCCAGGATCTTGAGGAGCGTTGATTTTCCCGAGCCGTTATCACCGATTAACGCGAGGCGCTCCTGCTCATGGATCGCCAGGGAAAGCTTGGAGAAAAGGGGATGCTCGCTGAATCCTTTGGTGATTTCTTGCGTGCTTATAATCGGGATAGAAGCCATACGCTCAAGGATAGCAAGGGCGCTTGAGAGGGTACATGGTGGCAGGGTGCTTTTTAGACTAATACGTGGGGTCCCCCGGGAGTCCCAGTCTTGTCAGGGGGATAGCACGTGGGGAGTCGATACCGTTTCGAATGGCGCGCACAAGCGGGGACGTGCGCCATCGGTATCGAATACGGTTGTGCGTGCTTTGTATCACATATCTAGTCCGCCCTTTCGGTGTAGTGTGGTACGCTGCTGGCTGGCTCCTTACGCGGAGTGACGCTTGCTCTTTCGGGTATCTTTTCATGTCTTCAGCAGGGACCCCTCCTACCGCTCTCGGAAAACCCCAAGAGGTCACAAACGAACGTGTGCTCGACAAGATTGTGGCGACTGCCATGGGGCTCATGGCGTTCCCTTCATTAACGGGTCGTGAACTGCCGGTGATGGAACACGTTGAAAGCCTTCTTCAAGGGATGGGTTGGAGAACTGAGAGGTGGCCGATTCCGAATGATCTTCGATTCAACCTCTTTGCCAAACCAGCCGGCCGAAATCCCCGAGTGGTCCTTACAACACACCTTGATGTGGTGCCGGCGCCGGACGATCTTTTTACCCCGACAATAGTCGACGGTGTCTTGTTGGGGCGGGGAGCGTGTGACACCAAGGGCATCGCCGCTGTTATGATACAGGTGGCCGACTCTCTGAGACGGGAGGGGCGCGATGACATCGGCCTGCTCTTTGTCGTGGGCGAGGAGACCGATAGCGTCGGCGCGAGGATCGCTGTGCCGATGCTGAGAGAGAGAGGCGTCGAGTTCATCGTCAATGGTGAACCGACCGAGGGAAAGTTGGTGATCGCCCAGAAGGGAGTTCTCGCCGGAAAGATCTTCGTCAAAGGAAGGTCCTGCCACTCCGGGTATCCCCATCTCGGCGTGGATGCCAACGCGTTTTTGATCGATGTGGCGAGCGAGTTGCGCTCTATCGACTTTGGGACACACCCCGTATTCGGCGAATCCACCATCAACATTGGAATGCTCAAAGGGGGCGAGGCTGGCAACATCGTCTCGCCATCGGCCGAGCTGAGTTTTTGGCTACGAACCGTGAGTTCCTCGCACGTATTGACGGAGACCGTACACGCAGCTGTTACGTCGGTTGCGAAAAGGGTCCCTGGCGTCGAAGTTAGTGTCACGATTGACGTTGAGAGTGAACCCATCGAACTCGTTCCGCTACCAGGCTTTGAGACTACGGTCTTTTGCGGGGGATCAGATGTCTCGTACTATGTTGAGAGTGGGGCTCGTGTTCTCATGTATGGTCCTGGATCCCTGACCCATGCGCACACAGACACAGAGCACATAACACTGCGAGAGCTAGGCGAGGCATTTAATGGATACCTCACCATCTATCATGCGCTCAGGGGCGGTGTTGCTAGCGTGGTCGTCGATTAATTATTCTCCATGAATCCTGCTCGCGAGGGAAGCGAGGCAAAACCCCGCGTGAACGTGCTCGTAAACGTACCCGAAACAAAAAAATAACATTTTCGGGTACGTTCACGTTTTGAGGTCCGCAATTAGACTACCAGAAGGTTTTGCCTTTTCTCCTTACGAGCACATCCATCGAAGCGATGAGGTCAATCGGTATTGGTTGTCGTCTTTGTCACGAGCGTGTCCGCAAATAATGGAAGTTGTCACTACCAACTTGTTGTTGATTCGGTATATCAATGAGGAATACGAGGGACTGCAATTGCCTGGACAGCGATTGTAGAGGTCTTCTCCGTCCGTGCCATCTCCCTGGGTTAGATCGTTGTACCACTCATCCGCTTCCTCTCGCGTTTCGAACGTCCTTTTACCATACACAATCGGTGCTTTTGTGGTTTGCTCTAGCAGTTTTTGGCATGTTGGAGAGTCCTCATACGCTGGCAAGGTCATGTTCGGAACGGAGGAGAAAACAACAGCCACGACGGCGTGAGCGCAGGATTGAGCGCATGGATTTGGTGGTTGAGCTTCCTGGATCGCTTGAGCCTCAGATTTAGAGAGCAGCTCATCCATCTGGAATCGGATGGAGTCGTCTGAATTACGCAAATTATCGAAGAAACCCGCCGAGGCGAGGGTATGTCCCACGGGTATGTCGTTGGTAGGTTGGGTGCAGGGGGACTGCCCGTAAGCTAATCGTCCCTCTGTCAGTGATAGGAGAAGGGAAGCAAGGATACCACACACTACCTTCGATCTTTTCATAGAGTTTTTTTGAGGAGACAGTCCAGCCACCATGGTAGCACCCGCCGGATGATGGATACATCATGAAAAAACACCATTAGTGAGATAGGGGAGTGTGGATTCTTGGAGTCTGCCCGAACGGTGGGGCGATGGGAGCGGGTGAGGAGGGGGGGGCGAGCCTCGGTCTCCGCACCTCAGTCGAGTAATGAAGGCTCTGGTCTCCTACGAGTGGACTTTCCGGAGGGGGCGCCGGATGAGGGGCTTGAAGAGATCGGGTGGGGTGATGAAACGCCGACCTCGGCGTGAGATTAGTCATAATCAAGTGGCAGGATCTTATTCATGGGGAACGCGCCACCCGAGTGAGGTCCGAAGTAGAAGCGAACCATAAGGCTTGTTGTCCACGCCTCTTGGCCACTCATATTCGCGTACTCGATACCATTCAACAGTTTGAGGCGATGTTTCGCGACGTAATAGGCGAGCCCGAGGTATCCCGCTTGGTAGCGATCGCCTGGCTCGAACCCCGCTGGCTGCTCGTATCGTAGTTGTGGTGTTAGTCCCTCCTGTCCGTTGGATCCCGCGAGTTGATACCGAGATATGACCTGCCATCTCCTGTTCAAGAAGTAGCTTGGCTGTAGGTTGATTCCTGTGGCATTTCCATTCTCGTTACCCAGTCCACCCGTAATTTCGTGAACGAGCGCGAACTTTCCTTTGTGTACGATCGCCGCGCCTGATACGCCATTTTCGAAGTAGTTCATGTTGGTCGCGTTTTGATCGTAGTCGCTGTGGATATAGGACCCATACAGAGTAACGTTGTCCATCCCGATCCGCTTTCCGAGATCGTAGTAGATTTGCGTGATGTGGGACCATCCGGAATCAAATTCCACGAACGCCTCGCCGATGTCTCGTCCGGTGGCGTTTGTAAAGAAACCGCTGTAGTAGGTAACGGCATCTACCTTTCCCTGGAGCGTGATCGATGGCGTATAGTCCACGTTAAACATGTTCGTGAGCATTCCGCGTTCAAGATAGTTCAAGTAGCGACTTGAGACGTTTCGATCGTGGGTGAAGCGATTCTTTTGTTGGCCGATGGTGAGGGCTAGTTCAGGTGAAAACGCCCACTGGGCCCACAGTTCGGTGAATCCGTCGTAGAAGGGGTCTATGTTGCTGCCACTTACCATCTGGGCGTGCAACGTGAGCTTTCTGAGCATCTTTGCTTGAGCCCCCAGGCGGAAACGCCGCGTCTCGTAACCATCGTCTACTCCCGTATTCGCCTCTGTCCAGTGATACTGCCCGTTATAGCGTCCGAGCAGCCAAAGCTCCTGTAACGTTTCGTCGTTGCCGTTTTTGTACACACGGCCGAGCTGCTCAAGCTCGTCACTGATCGAAAAAGGCTTATCCTCGTTTTGGGCTGTGGTACGTTCCTTGGCTCCAACATAAAGAACGTCCATAAGGTTGATTGACTGAGGGGGCTGATTCTGAGCAATGGCGTCACGTGGAGTAAAACCTGCTATACATGCGGCAATCCAGACGGTCTTGAGGCACATCCCGATGGTGACGTGAAACCCTAGAGGCGGTTGATCGCGACGCATACGTCCGTATGTCATGGATTACTAGTATCTTTTACAACTCTAGTCGGGTCTGGGTTCGGAGAAGATTCTCTAATCCGGGGGACTTAAATAACCTCGCTCTCACACGGGATGGTGGCATCGTTTCTGTTAGGATAACGAGACCGCTGGCATGGTGCATACAGGCGGGCTTTTCGCACACAATGACTCTTGATCATGCGTATATTCCAGGTTTCGCGGTAATTAGGCAAGGATATGCCCCCCTCGTGCATGGGAAGGCCCCCATTCATCCCAGCCTGTCGCCGTAGACGAACTCTCCTTATCAAGATGTGGTGCGTTTCGGATTACCGATCGGTCCAGATAGCTCTGCCGAACACATAGGTGCAGATCGGCAACCCAAGCACCAAGCCCCACACTCCGAACAGTTTGCCTCCGAGGGTTAAGATGATCAGCACAAGCACCGGGTTGACCCGGAGGGCGTGTCCGTAGATCTTCGGATTGAGTATGTAGGCCTCGATGAGGTGAATAATCCAGATAAGGAGACCCGCTCCCAGCATCAATCCTAGCCCTCCCTTTTGGAAGGCGAGGAGACAGATCGGCGCTGAACTGAGGAACACCCCCGCTACCGGAATAAAGCTGCAGAAGAACACCACCACCGAGAGGAAGGCGATGCTACCGGTAAGTCCCAGGATCTTGATCCCGATAGCGGTCAAAATTGTGTTGAGGATAGCGATATAAAACTGCGCCTCTAAAGCGCTTCCAAGCACACGAGCGAATTCAGAGATACTGGAACCAACGACTTCGTAGATAAACGCAACACGTGATTCACGAAGCCGTCGTACCCCCCGAGTCAGCTCAGGAAGATCGAGCACGATCAGGAATGAGAAGAGTATCGAGAGGAGAAAGCTTGACCCGAGCGCGAGGCCACGCTCGGTGATAGCTCGAACCCGCTCAAAGATCTCTTTCGTCGCCATCGCTTCGTCGCCCTCGGATGCGAAGCCAAAGATACCCTCAAGGATCTGCGCTGATGGGCTTCTCTTAATATCCCATGGAGTAGGGCTCTCTTGACCGTTAGAGGGAAGAGGGGGGATCAGATCCGCGGCGAGAGGAGAGGTCTTTCGTAAATCGTACAGCGTGTCGTCGAATTGACGGAGCACGTGAGGTAACGAGCGAACGAGACCAGCAGATTGATCGCGAACGTGGGGAGTGAGGAAGGTGATAACACCCGCTACTGCGGTTAAGAAAGCGACCCCGACAAATATGACCCTGACCGTCCGATTCGCGAGGCGCTTCTCTAAACGGGCCACGGCCTTCGCCTGAATGTAGGCGAAGACGAAGGTGAGGAAGATGAGGAGGGAGAAGGATCGGAGGATCCAGAGGACACCGAAGAGACCGGCCCAGACGCCGATCTTGATCAAAAACGTCGTGAGAGGGGAGTGAGTGTCAGCGTTGGAGTCTTTCATAGGAACATCGTCTGGTCACAATTTGTGACGGTGATCTTGTCACCGGTTGCGCTTACGCACAACTGGTGGCGATTGAATGTTACTTAAATAGAAACATTCATCGACAGTAGCGCGCGCCGACGCTTATCGCCGGTATCATATTGAATCTGCTTGGTAAAGTTCGAGGAGGCGCTGCGCGGGAGTCTCCAGGAATGAGTCAATTTTTGCAGCTCAGAAAAAGAGATACACGCAGTGAGTTGCCTCGCTTCCCTAAGCACTTGGTGAAGGGAGATTGCGTAGCGCCGTAAAGCCTATCGTCGGGGAATTCGCCCGGGCGTGGGACAACGATCAGTAGGGTAAGGCGCACCTCTTGGGTTGGACCGCCGCGTCCTTCTCGTACCTTGTCGTAAAGCTCTACTGCAAGGTCCGCTTGTAGTAGGCGTGGGGGAATTAAATCCCTGGAGAAAAAACGATCGTGCGATTCGCGTGCGTAATCACGCGGTGTTCAAGATGCGCTTGGACGGCGCGCGCAAGAACGACCCGTTCGATGTCCCTTCCTCTCTTTTGGAGCGCCTCTGCTGACTCCTCGTGTGTAACACGTTCAACATCTTGCTCGATGATCGGTCCTTCATCGAGCGCGGCGGTTACATAGTGCGCGGTAGCTCCGATCATCTTAACACCACGCTCCCAAGCCCGCCGATAGGGGCCAGCGCCCTGGAACGCCGGCAGAAACGCGTGATGAATGTTAATAATCGGCAACGGAGTCTCATCTAACATCTCGCTTGAGAGGATCTGCATGTATCGGGCGAGTACCGCAACTTGTACGTGATGCTGCGCCAGGAGTCGCGTAATCTCTCTCTCTTGTGAGCGTCGAGATGAGGACTCTACCGGACAGAAGAAGAACGGTACCTTAAACTGAGCGGCGGTTGCCTCAAGGTCGGGGTGGTTTGAGATCACCAGCGCCACCTGCGCCCCGGTAAGCTCTTCTCCGTGCGCTCGGCATAAGAGGTCGAAGAGGCAGTGCGGCTCTTTCGACGCCAGCACCGCTATTCGCGTGGTGTCGGAGGTAAAGTGAGCCGACCACTCCATCGCGAACGCGCGGGCCAGCTCCTCAAACTCCTCTGAGAGTTGACCACGAGCGTACGGAGTCGCCCCGATATCGATTAGTATCCGCATAAAAAAGCGACCCTCGAGGGGATCGGTGTGCTGCTGACAGTGGACGATGTTAAAGCCACGTTCGAAGAAAAAGGTACTGACGGAAGCGACAATTCCCCGACGGTCGGGGCAAGTGATAAGGAAAATAGCGAGGCTTCGGTGATGCGACATGCGGACACTCCAAACTAACGACCCGCGGTATTCTAAACGAAGTGCATCGGTCGGGGATGACGAGCACAAGCCCGTGAATCCTCAGTCATCGCGGTAGCCAGCGCTTATCCGTGTATTCGACAGGGATGTTGGAGATGATGGTTTGTAAAAGCGCCTGAAAACTGGCCGATGGAAGGGTGAACGTATTCCTTTTCGGCTCCCTCTACGCCCTCCCGGGGCTATCTGTCGCACTGAGGCCTATAGGGCGATGTGAGGGTGGTCGGGCTACCCCAGTAAACACACATGACAAGAGTCATTTGGAATCCCCTAGCCCCGGTGCATCTTTCCAGAACGAACGGTGAAACACACATCCACAACGGCTATTCCGATGACCTCTTCACACAAAAGATTTCTTTCTGCTTATTTTACCCTCCCACCAATATCGCTTTGTGCGAGAGGCTCTGATGCTTGGAAACAGGTATTTCCTTTTACTGAACCTGGGGGCGCTTGGACCTTCAGCGGGCGAGTCGCGTTGTTCGCGGGCTTGCGGCAGATACAACTTCCCGTTGGAAGCACGGTGCTTGTGCCATCCTATTTTCAGGGCACAGAGATCGATACCCTGATCGCGGCCGGTTATAAGCTTCGGTTCTACGCTATTGACGACAACTTTGAGGTTGATCTCGCCGACGTTGAACAAAAACTAGACGATAATGTCTCCGCCCTCTACATCATTCACTACTTCGGACTTCCGCAGCGTCTGGGGGTTATAAGCGCCTTTTGTCAACAAAAAGGGATTAGACTGATCGAGGATTGCGCGCTCAGCTTTTTGAGCAAGGAGGGAGATACGTGGCTCGGATCGCGGGGCGATGTCTCTCTTTTTTCAATCTACAAATCCGTCGCACTCCCACACGGTGGATATGTAGTGACTAAAAATCCAACACAACCTCCCGAGCTACAGTCACCACCACTCTTTTCAACTCTGTTGCAGACCGCGGATTTAGTCGCGCAACATGTGCGGAGCGCGTCCGCGCACGGAATCATCAACCGGCTTTGGAATCGAACGAACGACCTCCGGAAAGGGATAGCAGATAAGACTGTCGTATCGGGCACGATCACGTTAGATCAAAAAACTCTTTGTTACTCAGCCTCGAAGGTGGTGCCACGCTTGATGCGACTCAATGACCCACACTGGGTCATTGAGAGGCGGCGCGCTAACTTCGCGCTCCTTCATAGCAGATTACGACACCTAAGCGCCCTCCCGGTTGAAACGCTTGCTGAGGGGGCGTGTCCGCTCTTTTATCCTATCTACGTTGAAAATAAGCCCCGTTTCAGGGCGGAATTAATGCGGCGAGGAGTTGGTAGCGTTAATCTGTGGAGTCAACCTCATTCCGCCTCGCCGTGTGAAAAGTGGGGCAGTGTGGCCAAATGGCGCAGCACCATTTTGGAATTACCTATTCATCAACAACTCGACGGTGACGACGTTGAGCGTGTAGCTCGAGAGATCTTGCACCTTACAAGGCGGACAAGCGCGCCGAAGCCAGCGGCAAAGAGCGCTGTGAGTGCCGCCGGCTAACTCTACTAGCATCACGGACGGACCCCAAAGATTCGGATGTTCCGTTACCGCAAGCATATGAGGCGGATCCGCGTAAGGCGTGCAGCACCGACATTTCCAGCGATAGTTGATCTCGCGCGAGTCGT
>JAIXPR010000089.1 GCA_027486155.1 Pseudomonadota bacterium
CAGTCAAACTATCGAAATGCGCAGCAGGAAATCATTTTTCACCACCCTGCTATAGGTCCCTCGTCCTACGCCGGGCCCTGAGAGGAGATGGCGCGGGGATTGGTTCGCAGGCTAGCTCGCCCGTCCCTTCCGAACGATGATCAGGTGTCGTGTGATGTCGGTGCCGGGGAGTGGGGTGGTGATGAGCTGCTCGATCTTGCCTCCAAGCCGTTTGACGAGCGCGTCCGAGCCCTCGACCTCTTGCTCGTATCCGCTTCCCTTCATCGCGACAACGATTCCACCAACCTTGGCGAGAGGAAGGAGCCACTCCATTAACTTCGGGAACGCCGCGACCGCGCGAGAGACTACGACGTCGTATCCGTTTCGGTGTTGGGGCATGGTGGCAAGGGTCTCGGCCCGAGAGTGGACGCCGATACAATTTTTGATGCCGCACTCGTGCGCGGTAAACTCTACGAACTTTACCTTCTTCAGCGTTGAGTCGAGGAGGGTGACTCGGGAGTTCGGCATGAGCGCCGCAAGGGGAACTCCCGGAAATCCTGCGCCCGTTCCGACATCGATGATCTTGAGCGGCTTGTCTTTCGGCAGCGCGAGAAGCGCGGTGAGTGAATCCAAGAGATGCAGCGTCACGTAGTCGCTCCGTGGGATGCGCGTGAGGTTAAATGATCGGTTGGTGACATCAAGCGCCTCAAGGTAGGCGATGAGTGAGCTTGTCTGCTCCGGGGTTATCTCACAGCCGAGGTCCTTCATGCCCTCGGTCAGTTGTTCCTGTTCGCTTTTCATACACCACTTATCTTCTACGTCAGGCGCTCGGCGATGACGGCCCACGGTTTGCCATGGTAACGGAAAAAGAAGACAACTCCAAATGGTGAGGCGTGGGTGTGTTTCGGAAGGTCAAGCTCAGCTCGAATCTGTTCGATCTCACCAGGAAAATTGCGTTTCTTAAGCTCCGTTCTGTTGCTCCATCCTAGTTGGTTTACGGCCTCTTTGAGCTTCTTCTTTGAGAAGGGGAGGTCCTCGATAACTTTGTACGAGGTATAGAGGGGAGAGGGCTCAGGCCTCTCGAATGAGATGCCGTAGGCTACGTCCTGCGCTACAGGCTGGATATGACGTTGATGAAAAAAAGACTCAAGCTTCTGGCACCTGTTCAACGTTCCATGCGCTTCGACTAGATATCCCGCAAGGCTCTCCGCAATCGGTGGGATGAGCTCCTTTTCTGGGGGCTCCCATCTCGCGTCGCGATCGGTTACGACGATGCTCGAATCCTTAATCGGGCTTCCGTACCACAGGGTCTGCTCTAGGCACTCCTCGTCGTATCCAACAAATTGACGCACCCACCCCTCCGGGCACGGTTCAACGAAGAGACCCGGACTGATCTTAATAGCGCGAAGGGAACCGATTGAGAGTGCAAGGAGGAATGAGAGTGGTGGGGAGTAGTCCTCGCCGCTCTTAATCCTCTCACCGGTTCGTGTGCGTCGGGCGGGATCGGCGAAGAGAGCGTCGAAATTCTCGGTCAGTGATGGGACGATGGTCTGCGCCTCGCCCACCAGAAATGTCACGTTCGATATCCCTTGGAGCGCGAGGTTGCGCTTGGCGAGCTCTGAGGCGATCGGGTCTCCATCGATCGTGGTCACGTGCTTCGCGACCCGCGCGAGCGCCGCGGTGTCGGATCCGGTGCCCGTTCCGATCTCAAGCACATGGGAGCGCCCCTCAAAAAACTGCGCTCGATAGGTCGCGATAGATTCCCGCGAGGCTTGTTGGAGGAGGCTCACTGAGAAGTGTCCCTCCTTGGCCCACGCGCCGAGCTTCTCTGGAGCTTGTCGGCGGGCGATGAAGGTTTCGACAGCGAGGTTGACCTCGCGAACGTCGGCGTTCGGGAAGGCTTTTCGAAGACGCAACACGAGGGCAGGGGCATCCAGCTTCGGTGAGCTTTCAGAGAGGCTCTGAAGGGCCTGCTCATAGGTGGTCCATGCTTTGTCTGGGGTTGTCACGGGGAGCTCACATAGTGGAGGGAGGGGTTGTGGTTGGCTTTATAACTGCTGCGTTTCTCAGAGCGTGTCAAGCCTGAGTGGTATCTGGCGCAGTTATGTTGCTGAGATGTCACGATAGGGGGTACTGTCTACGGTATGGATCTCGCTCTCAAAGCTCGCGACCTTACGAAGACCTTTCACAACGGTGTGGCCGAGTCGACCATCTTGCGGGGGATATCCCTTGACCTTCAACGGGGTGAGTTCGTTGCGCTCATGGGGCCCTCGGGGTGTGGCAAGAGTACCCTTCTGAACATCCTCGGGCTCGCGGAGCTCCCGACCTCAGGCGAGGTGTGTATCGGAGGAGCCTCAACGTCCAACGCCTCTCAACATACCCTTCAGACCTTTCGCCGAGAGAAGCTCGGGTATGTCTTTCAACAGTTCAACCTGCTCTCTACCTTAACCGTTCGAGAGAACGTCATGGTTCCGCTTATTTTGAATGGCACCGGTGTTGAGGGTGCTGAGGTGGTCGCTGAAGAGGTGCTCACGCGAGTAGGGCTCCTAGATCGAGCGGACGCGATGCCGTTTACGCTCTCGGGAGGGGAGAAGCAACGGGTCGCGATCGCTCGCGCCGTTGCCCATAAGCCGCTCGTTATCTTGGCTGATGAGCCGACCGGGAGCCTCGATTCGCGTACGGGGGCTCAGGTGCTTGAGCTTCTTCGAGAGCAGACCGACTTGGGCATCGCAATCTTAATGGCGACCCACAGTGAGGCGGCGAGCGCAGGGTGCTCACGAACCCTTCATATGCGCGATGGTGTGCTTGAGTAGGTGGTGCGTATGAACCCTTCAACGCGCATGCCGGGGTGGTTGTTCCGGCGCTTTGTTGTGAGGCGGGCGCTGCAGAACCCGGTTCGCCTCTTACTACTTGTCTGCGCTATCGCTATCTCATCAACGCTTATCTCCTCCGTGCTCCGCGTGAGTCTGG
>JAIXPR010000009.1 GCA_027486155.1 Pseudomonadota bacterium
CGATTTCAGCGGAGGGACTGAGTGCGCCCTGGTCGAGCTGGCGCGAGTGCCACATCGATGGCGCGAACTTTTTGGACTCGGACGTTCGGGGTAGCTCATGGGCTATGTGTCGCGGCGATGAGGTGCTATTTGCGGGCTCAAAACTGGACGATGCGTCGCTTGTGAGGTGCGTGTTTTCGGGCGCCTCGTTTGAGAGGGTAACGGCAGAGAATCTGAAGGTTGTCGAGAGTCAGCTTCGTAAGTGTTCGTTCGTCGAGTTTAAGTCACGATGTGGCACTTTCCGAGATAGTGATCTCTCCAATTCAAATCTCTCGCACGCTTACTTTTACAGAGCCATGATTACCGGAGACCCTCCAACTGGTATGTCGTTGGCCGATTGCCGACTTGATTCGGTGAATTTTGTTCAAGCGTACCTCGCTGCTGATTTCTCCCGCTCTAATTTGCGAGGTGCTAATATGACCTACGCGCGTCTTAATCAGTCGAGCTTTGCCCATGCCGACCTTTCTGGTGTGGGGCTGTATCAGTCGTCGATGGTCAAGACAAACTTTTCCGAGTCGCGAGTGCCTGGAATTACGGGAGCCATCTTCGTTGATCGATGTCCTGGTTTGAAAGTGGCTATTGAGAAAAGCGTATCAGGGGAAAACAGAGATTCGTTAGTTGGCTACATGGAAAAGATGGAGGCGTTGATCGATGGACTGCAAAGTAGCTCAACCTAAAGCGGTCGCTCCTCAGCGAGTCGCTGTAATCGTGGCCCATCCAGACGATGCTGAGCTTGCGGCTGGGGGAACGATCGGGGCCCTCGTTACTAGCGGTCATGAGGTCACGATGGTTCACGCGACGGTTTCGGAATTCAATCCAAAGCTACGTGGCCTGCGCATCGAGGCCGCCCAACGGGCAGCGGAAATACTTGGTGCTCGTGTGTGCTGGCTTGAGAATCAGCGGTTAAACCAAGTTGAGGAGCTTCCGCAGTATCGGCTTGTTGGAATTATTGATGCTTTTTTGAGGGAGTACAAACCTCATGCTGTATTCACTCACTGGGAACACGATAGTCACTTTGATCACGTTATGATCGCTCGAGCAGTTAATTCGTCTTTGCGTCGTCACGCCACAAACCTTTATGCGATGACGCCTAATGAGTTTCGGACTCCAGCTTATCAGAACTTTGCTCCGAGTGTAGTCGTGGACATATCCGACTACGTATCTCGAAAAATGGAGGCTCTCCGCTGTTATTCGTACGAAGGACAGGGGTTTCGGGAGTTGGATATTGAATCGTATAGAGCGCTAGATGCCGCGCGAGGATTACGTTTCGGGTATTCCAGTGCGGAGGGTTTTATGGTGGTTCGTCATCACGGAGTTCCGGGCTTATGAGAGATCGAGAGTTAGCTGCAGAAAGTGAGTTTCGGCTATGGACCGAGTTGGACCTTCCGCACGTGACGTTCGGTGCTGATGCGGTAATTTTCGCGAAAGAGCTGCATATCGGTCAGAACGTGAGTATCGGGGCAGGAACTGTTGTAGTTGCTGACTCGCTGGAGATAGGGAGTGGTGTTCAGATTGGTGCCCTTTGCGATCTTCGAGCAGGTTCTTTGTCCGTTGCGACCAATTCGGAGATTGGTCGCGCGTGCAAGGTGCTAGTGGCGGATGAATTTCGAATCGGACGCGCCAGCCGAATCTCTTGGGATGCAAGGATCGTCTGCAGATCGTTCGTAGCCGGTGACTTTCTCTATTTTGCGCAGGATTGTTCGGTTGGCTATGGAGGAACTCAGGAGTCGACGGCACTTATTCGACTTGGAAATAATGTCGCCTTAGGCCCTCACACCATTCTCAACGCGAACTGCAGGATCGAGTTGGAGGATAATGTAGGTTCTGGCAGCTATGTTTCATTGTGGACCCATGGCTACCATTTCGGACACTCCGTGCTTGATGGATTCGCGGCATCCTTCAAGCCGATCCTTGTTCGTAGGAACGTTTGGCTCGGGTATCACGTAACGGTGCTTCCAGGTGTCACCATCGGAGAAAATTCTATAATTGCAGCCGGTAGCGTGGTCGCTCGCTCGATTGAAAGAGATGTCTTAGCCGGAGGAGTTCCGTGCCGAGTCCTCAAGCCGATCTCTTCGGTCGTGTTAAATCCAGACGATGCTCTGAGAGTAGTTGAGGAGATACTGGACTCTTGGGCGTGTGAGCTGAGATGGAAGGGCTTCGAAGTTGAGGCACTGGAGTGCTCTCAGGGCAGTGCGAAATCTTTCCTCGTACGTGATGCGGACGAAGCGCCGCTCAAAGTTTTACTTCTGAATTCTCAGCATGCCTCATTGGTCGATGGCGATATTATAGTTTCCGTCGAGGACCTACCTGAGGAAGTTACGAGACAGATACCCAGTAGCGTTTGTCTTTTTCAACTCAGGTCCCGAAAACTGCTTGGTGTTTCAACTCCGCTGTCAGAGGATCTTCGGGATCATTTGCGACGCCATACGATACCATGTGGCACCGAAACAGTGTGGAGCTGTCTACCGGCAAAGAGATTTGCTCGATTAAGGAATTTTAACCCAAAAATTAGGAGAGCTCATGCATAAAAAGCTAATCCAGTCACGTGAGGAGCATATTGCAGTTTGGGGACTTGGTACTATCGGGTTCTCTTCGATGGTATACTTTGCTCAACAGGGGGTCCGTGTTGTTGGTTACGATGTTGACTCTCATCGCGTTGAGACGATTAACGACGGAAAAGTGCCAGTCGATGGGATGTCGAGTTGGCTTGAAGCGGACGTCAGCGCCTTAGTTGCCTCTGGATTGCTCAGGGCAACCAACATAATTGATGACGTTTTATCGCCGCACTCGATCGTGCATCTTATCGGCGTTCCTACCGAGCGTGGTGGTATTCCTCATTCTGAGATCGTTAGTGAAGTAGTTTACCGTATCGCGACTAGTGTGACGAGTGGGGAGCATGCAGTGCCTCCTGTAGTAATCGTTGAATCGACGATGATTCCAGGCACAAGCGAGGATATTTTGGCTCCTCTTTGTGAGGAACTTGGTCTGCGTGTTGGCAAGGACATTCACATAGCTGCGTCTCCCCGAAGAGATTGGTTCAAGGATGGGGGATACTTTCTAAGGGGCCTCGACAGAGTGTTTGGCGGGCTTACCCCGCAGTGTTCGAAGGTCACGCGCGAAGTTCTGGAGATAGTTTGTGACAAGCTTCATCAAGCGTCCGCAATAAAGATTGCGGAAATCACGAAAGTTGTGGAAAACGCGTATCGCTTCATTGAGATCTCGCTTGCGAATCAACTTTCTCTCGGATTTCCTGAATTAAACATGGTTGAGGTGTTAAATCTCGCAGCTACGAAGTGGAACATGGGACACTTCCATCCCTCTTTAGGACCGGGAGGACATTGCGTTCCGGTCGCTCCTCGTCATCTCCTTATGGCAGCGACAACTCCCTCTGAGCTCAGTCTTATCGAGCGAGCGGTGAGTGGGCGTTTGAGGGTTGCGGATGATGTGCTGAAGGACGTTTTGGCGATTCAGCCGCAATCGGTCCTGGTTCTCGGTCTATCGTACCGCGCTGACGTGAAGATGGCGGTCCTGAGTGCTTCGATTCCCTTGGCGCAAGGATTTGCCGACAGCGGAGTTGGGGTCATATGTTTTGATCCTTATTTTTCTGCTCATGAAGTACGTGCGCTTGTCAAAGGGAGCATCGCCGGCTCGCAGGATGATCTAGGACGGCCTCAAGTTGTGGTGCTCTGTACTGATCATGCGGAGTTTTTGTCGAGCGAATTCATTCAGTCGATTGTTGACATCAATCCTATGCTTGTTGTCGATAACACGGGCCGCTGGGAGTCTGTGGCCTGGAGCAACACAACTCACTAC
>JAIXPR010000091.1 GCA_027486155.1 Pseudomonadota bacterium
CGAGGGAAATGATTACCAAGGTAAAGATCAGCCCGATCAGCTCTATCTCAGTGATGTAAATCATAAGCCGTTCACACAGGAGCAGGTTCAGCAGTTTAGCAAGTACGACCGTGAATGGGCCGATAAGCAGTTCGAGAATTATAAGAATTTTCACAATCGAAACTTCAACGAGAGCGTGTTGAACTACGGCGCGGCGTTTCGAATCTTCGCCACATGTCCGGCTGGCTATGTTCGTTGGAGAGGGCCCCATTCCGAGGAGTATGCCCAGGCCTGTGGCGAAGAGAACTTCGGTGGCGTGACGCCGCCTCGCAAAAGTGGAGGCTTTTAGGATGGAACGAGATCGCGGGTTGAAAAGGTAGATCGGGTGGCAAGGTTTGCGAGAAGGGGAGGCGTATCGTTGGTTGTGGCGTTGAATATCGCCACGCCCGTCTCTATGTCTTACGCGCAACCGCAAGCCCCGGGAGCGTTTTACGAAAAGGACTTCGCCGTGGCGCCGCAGGTCGGGGGTGCACAGATGCCATCGGCGCAGCTGTACACGCCGATACCGCATGGTGTGACACCTGCGCCAGGTGGTGCGCATACGCCGGCTCAACGCACGGGTATGCCGGTGAGCGGAAAGGGAGACCCGACAAGTCCGCAGCTTATCCCCTATCGAATGAGTGTCCGGCTGTACGTGGCATCGCACGATAAGAGACACTTTGAGCAGGTGATGAGAAAGGTGTTTAGCCTTAATGCGCACAATCGAAATATGCGGGTAACGGAGGTGTACCACATCGGGGATGAACGGAACGTTTCAGCAACGATCAAAGATGATGCGCGCGCCCAAAAGATATACATCGGCCCACTCTACCACCCTCCAGTCGATCTCAATGTTGAATCATCCCCCACATGGGTTTTGCGAGACGCCCTCACGAAGAGCGTCCACACCGTCGAGGGAATTCTCGAAATCGACAAGTGCGTTACTGCACAAGGAGAGTATCGGCACCCTGAACGGTCGATGTTTGAAGCGCCGGCGGCCCCAACAATCGGCGTGAAGGGGTTCTGAGTATGAGCAGGACTAGTTTCATCCTCGGTGCGTTTGTTATTGCGGCAGTTCTCGTCGCCGGACGCTGCTCGTGCGCCTTTGCTGACGACGCCTTCTCGGACCTTCAACGCCAGGTTGACCAGCTCCGTTCCCAACAACAAAGCGATGGCAGCCGAGAGACGAAGCACATATTCGAAAAGGCGCGAGCAGAAGCGGAAGCGATGAAGCAAGCCATCGACGCGAAACGTCCCACGCCGACGACGATTCCAGCGGTTGACGAAGTCGTCCGAACGCACGTGCGGGGTGGAGATGGAATTCCCTTTCTCAAGCCGGAGGAGATCTACCGCGAGCCACGACCTATCTCAACACCAGGCCCTGAGAGCGTAATGGTGGAGGATCTGCCAGCACCGCAGTATACGAAGCCACCACGGTGTGAGCGTGGTGAGACCAAACGAGAGGATCGACCCCTTCAAACAAACGACACGCAGGAGAGGGTGCTCTTCGACAAACTCTATCTCCCCGAAGAATTTGTACCGGTCGATGTCGCTGAGGTGTATGGAGTCACGGCCGAACTACATCCGTATGGACCGAAGTCGGGCACAGGTGTTTACATGCGAATGTCTACCGACGCAGTTCCATGCCTTCCGTATCGCATGCGGGTGACTACGCAAGGAACGTACTACGATCGCGGAGACAACGCGTTCAAAAATTACGACAAAAAACCGAGCGGTAGAGGTGAGTTCTCTAAGTGGATTCAGCAAAAACTTTTCTTCGGTAAATAGAGAGATATTTTCTAACGTTCTCTTCACCGAACGTCGAATCCCATCTGCGCGCGATATAAGGTGAGAAAAGTTAAAAAAGGAGAGCTCCGAGATGGCTCTTTATAAGGGTAGTCGGCACCCGAAAAGGCCCCTCGAATAGGGCTTCCTCGTACCGAAATCGGGCGATGGGAGGTCTAAAAACCCTGTTTTTGGACCAGATGTCGGAAAAACACACACTTCCTAACCAATCGGAATTACGGGAGAAAAAATTTCTTAAAAAAAGGCCACGGGAAAAGAAGGGTAAAGAGAGCAGAAAGCGGCAGCTATTCCGATAAAAAAGCGATCTAAACCCTTAGATGGACTACAACCAGTGGCCCACAGGGCCCCCGCAGACAGATGCGACACGCACTGGCGGACTCGTCCGCTACTCAACGCGTTACCTCGTCGCGATCGCGATGGTGGTTCTCTTTTATCTTCTCTCCGTCGAAAATGTTCTCCCACTATCGCTCACGACGTCACCGTTCGTGACATCTTTTCGCGAGTTGTCGTACCTAACGAACTACATCCAGTCAATTTCACCGGGCCTCTATTCCCCGTTTAGTAAAAAAAATGAAGAGCTCCTCGTTTGTTGCATTCTTTTTGCTACGTTGAGTGCTTTGCTGATCCGCGCGCGTCGGAAGTCATACGGCGATAGAACCACACTTAATGAACCTACCACGCACCGGCGATCCGCTCGAAGCAAATTCTTAGCCATCGCGTTGTTCGTACTTTTCGGTGTGCTGCTAAACGCGAACGCCGCCTGGGCGAACTGCGGCGATGGTACTCTTGATGTGGGAGAGGGGTGTGATGACACCAATACTAACCCAGGTGATGGATGTGACATCTCCTGTGCGGTAGAGAGCGGATGGATCTGTGACGGGCAAAGTCCTTCGACGTGCTGCCCGGATCCTGATGGTGATTCGATTTGTGATATCAATGATAATTGCCCATCGGTGTCCAATCTCGATCAAGCTGATTCTGACGGTGACGGCGTAGGTGACTCATGTGACAACTCCCCCGCAGCAGGCACTTTTTACAGTACAGGTGAGGGGGATTACTCCTTCTCCTCTGGATATGCATCGGCCAACCCTCTTGCTGCCCCAACGCCGACACCGACGCCGACACCGACGCCGACACCGGAACCAACTTCAACGTGGAGCGTCCCATGGGCTAACAACAGCTCTGACCTCTCAATCTTTACATCGTCTGGCACCTACCCCGGCTCGATGGGTGGTCTGGAGTCGATGCGCAGCACGTGCCAAAGCTTGGCTGACAACGCTGGCATTGGTTACCAGGTGAGCGCGTATTGGTATCCGGTCGCGTCTGATAGCACGTGGAGCGCGAATCAGGTGATACCTGGATCGAGTGGGCAGATCTGGAACATGAATAGTGAGGTTGTCGCGAGTAGTCGCACGGCGTTCTGGGCTTACTACGGCGGCTTAAGTGCGCACCTAGGGTACGATGAGTACCGCACGGCTATCTCCTCGGATCACGAAGTCTGGACAGGTAGTAACTACTCCGGAGCCGTTGGTTCCTACACCTGCTCCGACTGGACCTCGAGCTCTGGTGGGGACTACGGAGACGTAGGGATATCTCATTATTCTTCGTCTAG